>CAZTVY010000032.1:0-14842 GCA_964617235.1 uncultured Rikenellaceae bacterium
GAAAACATTGCGAAGAATTACCGAAGGGGTAACAGTTCCGTAGTAACCCATTCCAATGTATGTCTTGAATAGCTTATTTTTGCTGGCCATTCCTTTAATCTTACCCAAGTAATCGTACTCGCTTAGTGGAGCGGGTAAGTTTAAGGGCTGTTTTAGCCTGATGTTTTTGGGAACTGTTTGGTCGATAAGCTCATCGATAGATGATACTCCAACAACCTTTAACATCTCACCAATCTCATGGTCACGAGGACCATTGTGGCGAGAGACAAATTTATCGGTGTATAGCATAATATGATAATGTTTTATTGTTATTGATTAAAAAATGAAAACAAAAGTATCAATTTGGTTTCGAACTGAAATGATAAAACTCAATTATTATTAATGTTTTTGAGCAACTGTTTTAATCTTTCAAAAAAGGATTGCTAACTCGCTCTTTTCCAATGGTAGAGAAATCGCCGTGACCCGGAAAAATCATTACCTCATCGTGCAGTGTTAGCAGTTTTGTTGTGATGCTATGGATTATAGAATCAAAACTGCCTCCCCCTAAGTCGATCCGGCCAATTGAGCCCTGAAATAGTGTATCGCCAGTAATCAGCATTTTGTCCTTTTCAGAGTAAAAACACACACCGCCAAGGGTGTGTCCTGGAGTATGAATTACCTTTAAGGTTGTATTCCCAAATTTTAACTCATCGCCTTCGTCAATAGTTTTCTCAACCCTCGGCACAGTGTCAATTACAAGTCCAAACATCATTGCGTGCTGTGGCGCCATTTGCAGAGTTGGCAATTCCTCGCGGTGGGCGTAGCAATCCACATTGTATATATCGCGCAAAACGTTAATTCCCAGAATATGGTCGATATGGCAATGGGTATTCACCAAATACTTTACGGTAAGCTTGTTGTCGTCAGTAAATCGTTTAACCTCGGCTGCCTCCGATGGAGTATAGCATCCAGCATCAACAATAATAGCCTCGCCAGTTTCGTCGTAAAGCAAATATGTATTCTCCTGAAAAGGATTAAAAACAAACTGTTTGATTTTCATTGCATTCGTTAAAAGTTAAACGTGAAACGTGAATTGTTGTTCTTAAAAAAACTGACAACCAATAGTATCATTTTCAAATTTTCAAATTACTTAATTATCAAATTAAGACCTACTTATTTGTACCTTTTAACAACGGAACGAATATAAAGTTTCCGTGTGTGGTTGTTTTAATTTCGGTTGCGCTTATCTTCTCAATCAGAGTCATTACTTGACTCCTATCATCGCCAACAGGAATAACCATTCTGCCGCCTACAGCCAATTGCTCGACCAATGTCTCAGGAATTTCAGAGGCACCAGCAGTAACCAAAATCTTATTGTATGGACCATAGCTTGGCACACCCTTGTAACCATCGCCATAAAAAAAGTGGGGATGATACCCCATCTCCTCCAGTAAAGCCTTGGCATTTAGGTAAAGTTCACGCTGGCGCTCAATGGTGTAAACCCTGGCCTTCATCTCCATAAGTATAGCCGTTTGATAACCCGAACCTGTTCCCACCTCTAAAACCTTATCCATATGATTGATTTGTAGCAACTCGGTTTGGAATGCCACGGTATACGGCTGCGAAATTGTTTGACCCGCGCCAATTGGAAATGCTTGATCGCGATAGGCAAAGTTCAAAAAACCGCTCTCCATAAAAAAATGCCGTGGAACCTTTAAAAGTGCCTCTAAAACACGCTTATCGGTAATTCCCTTTGCCTCAACCTCCTCAACCAGTTTCTTTCTAAGTCCTTTATGCTGAAAAGTATCCTGTTGTAACATTTTATGCTTTGAAATATTTACAAAGATAGAATC
Organism: uncultured Rikenellaceae bacterium; assembly: GCA_964617235.1. Taxonomy (GTDB): domain Bacteria; phylum Bacteroidota; class Bacteroidia; order Bacteroidales; family Tenuifilaceae; genus SB25. The sequence goes on from CAZTVY010000032.1 coordinate 1,833, forward strand.
AATTTTTGATGTAGCTACCTGATAAATGTTATTAAAAGGTTGATAAATACTAATCGGTTCATTCCTCTCAAAAAGTTAAAATGTCTTATGTTTGCCCCAACGCAATTTGGAATTACAATGCTAAAACTTGGCCTTTTGTTAAAATCGAAAATATCTAATAATCAGATTGATGAGATTATTAGCGGAACAGGTTGTCAACTTGCAAAAGTATTTACTGAGGATTCCGCCATTAATTCAGATATTGACGAGTTATTGAGCAGTTGCGACATCCTGTTGATTGCCTGCACAAACGAGCGAAAATTCGAAATAGCATCAAGAGCCATAAAAAAGGGAGTTGTGCCAATAATCAACAACATTGATGGTTTAAATAGTTCAACTCTATCTCAGCTACAGCAATTGGCCAACGAAATAGGAATTAAGTTTTGCTTTGTTGAACTGGGTCATAATTTCGATGGATACAGCATTCCTTCTGAAAATCCATTTATTGGAAATCTTAAGCGCTACATTGGTAAACCCATAAGCGATGAAGCAACCTTTCAGCAATACCTTACTTACGACATTGCAACTGCTTTGAAGTTTTCGAAACTTGACGTAAGAAAAGTTAGAGCCTATGGGCTTCCTATGTGCTCAAATATTCCGCAGAGCTTAATGGTAATGGTAGATTTTGGCAACAACTCGGTGTTTACCTACAACCTTCAACAAGCCAATGATATTGAGCAACTTGAATACGAAATATCGACTGGCAAATATTCTGAAAAGATAAATATTCTTACTACTCCATATTCAAGCGAGAATTTAGCCATTGAAGCATCCGTTAAAGCAATTTCTGGAATTGTAAATCGCTCCGAAAGTGCTAATACCATAGAACTTGCACTTGAGGCAACTAAACTAGTTGACACAATTCTATCTAAAATAAATCTGTAAAAACTAACAGGTAGGTTTGAGGCTAGCCATAAAATGGCTAAATTGGCGGTTTCAAAAAAACTGAATTGTGGTAAAGAAAATACAGGTAGCCAAGTACATCTTATTCGACTTTCTGGGAAGTGCCTTAGCTTGGGTTATCTTTAATATATACAGAAAAAAAATAGTTGAATCTCAACTATTCGGAATTGACCTATCATTTGTTCCCGATTCAAAATTCTATATAGGAATTTTTGTTTTCCCTATCTTTTGGGTTTCGCTATTTGGCCTAGCGGGATTCTACCACGATGTATTCCGAAAATCGAGGCTAAAAGAACTTAGCGCATCCATAGGCTATACGCTTTTAGGCTGCTTGTTAATATTTTTTGCAATGCTTCTGGACGACTATGTGGTTTCCTACAAAAGCTACTACCAAATACTCCTTAGCCTTTTCTCGTTGATTTTTATCCTCACTTATTTTCCACGTTTAACTCTTACCACAAAAACAATACACAAGGTTCACTCGCGCAAGATTGGATTTCCGTCAATTATTGTTGGCAGTGGCGAGAAAGCACTGACCCTTTATGAAGAACTAGAAACCGAGAAAAAATCGCAAGGGTATAAACTAATTGGATACATCAAAATAAATAACGATGATAGGGATTTGCTTAAAGAAAAACTTGGATGTTTAGGCGAACTTGAATCGATTGACAATGTAGTCAAAACAAATAAAATTGAAGAGGTTATCCTTGCCACAGACCAAGAGAATCCTGAAACATTAACAAGAATTATTAACGAACTACTCTCGTTAAACCTCATCATTAAGGCAATACCCAGTATGTACGACTACCTATCGGGTAGAGTAAAAATGACAGGCATTTTAAGTTCTCCTTTGTTAAATATTTCTTTTGAGTTAATGCCTCCTTGGCAGTACAACCTGAAACAGGTTATGGATTATACTTTTGGAATTATTGCATTTATAATACTTCTACCATTAATATTGGCATTGGCAATTATTATAAAACTATCGTCGAAAGGTCCAATACTTTATAAACAGGAGCGCATAGGGCAATTCGGGAAGCCATTTACTCTGCTAAAATTTAGGAGTATGTATAGCGATGCAGAGGTTAAAGGGCCTGCTCTATCGAGCAAGAACGACCCCCGAGTAACTCCTGTTGGGCGCTTTATGCGCAAAACAAGACTCGATGAGCTCCCCAACTTTATAAACGTAATTAAAGGTGATATGTCGCTTGTTGGGCCACGTCCCGAAAGGCAGTTCTATATTGACCAAATTCTGAAAATTGCTCCGCACTACATACATCTTCAAAAAGTTAAACCGGGAATTACATCGTGGGGACAGGTAAAGTACGGCTACGCCGAGAATGTTAATCAAATGGTAGAGCGTCTAAAGTACGACTTGCTTTACCTTGAGAATATGTCGCTTATTGTTGATTTTAAGATTATTATTTATACAATGATTACAGTGATTAGAGGTAGAGGGGTTTAACCTATTTAAGCGAAAACACTTTGATTGGCTTGTAAAGGGCACCTTTGGTAGTTAACGTGCTCTGATATAAAATAACTTTATCAACCAAAACATCCTGAAAAGCATTATCCTTATAAAATTGCAAAGTATCCAGTAATTGCTGTTTACTTTTCAAAAACTTAACACGCCCCAAGGTTAAATGTGGCGAATAAACTTTGTTTTCATCCTCAAAACCAAAGGGTAGCAATATTTCGTCAACTTTGTGCTTAAGCGCAAAGAGCGCATCATTGGGCTCAAAGCCAGCCCAAATCACCTTAGGGTCGGGTCTGCCAAATGTTCCAAGCCCTTTGATTCTAATGCTAAATTGAGGAACAGACAATAACTCTTTTTGAAGTTCGGCCGATATCTGATTTACTTGGTTATTCTCAGTTTCTCCCAGAAAAAGTAAGGTTAGATGCAACGTAGATGAATCAACCCACTTAATGCTATCATCCTTTAGTTCATTTTTAAGTTTATAGAAGGCACCTAGCAGCTCTTCGCTTGGCTTAATATCAATACCAATAAATGTTCTCAAATTATCCATTGGGTCGAGCTTTATGTATCTACAAATAAACAAAAAGTATTATATTGTATCAAAATAACAAAAACAAATCAACTATGAGCAATCATAAGAAATTTGCTGTGGTGCTATCGGGATGTGGAGTATACGATGGCGCCGAAATTCACGAAGCGGTTATGACTCTTTACGCCATCACCAAAAATGGCTGCACATATCAAATTTTCGCACCGAACATTCCACAACATCACGTTGTAAACCATATAAATGGAAATGTGATGAACGAAACGCGAAATGTGCTAGTAGAGTCGGCACGAATTGCCAGAGGCAATATAAAACCGTTATCGGAATTTAACCCAGAATTTTTCGACGCACTAATTTTCCCCGGTGGTTTTGGTGTAGCAAAAAACCTATCCTCCTGGGCATTTGATAGTGTAAATTGCTCTGTTATTCCAGAAGTTACTAAGGTTATAAAAGATATGTATTCGGCTCATAAACCAATAGGGGCGCTTTGTATCTCCCCTGTCTTATTGGCGAAGGTTATTGGCAACGCAACCATAACAATAGGTAAAGATGCTTCTACGGCGAAAGCGCTGGAGAGCATTGGTGCCAAGCACCAACAAACGGGTCACGGACAAGTTGTTGTTGACGAGCGTAATATGATCTTCACAACACCCTGCTATATGCTAGATGCAACGATAGTTGATATTGCCGATGGCGCTAAAGCCATCGTTTTCGAAATGCTAAAATGGATGAGATAACTAAAATTTTATGCTATGAAACGCTTATTAACTTATACACTTTTGATGATGATTTGGCTACAGAGCTGCAACTTTGTTGACGAGTGCAAAGACTGCTTTAATCCGCCCAATCCAATTTTTATCAAAGTTGTTAATGCCAATGATACTCTCATGAATTTAATAACAAATGGTGTTTTTGTAAAAGATTCCATAAAAATGTGGTATATGGATAATACCACAAAAAAAAATGTTAACGTTCAAATAATCACTTTCAACTTTTCTGAGAATATAATTCAGAGCAATGCAACTTACTTAACAATAGATGGAGAACCAAAGGAGTTTTATCTATATCTTAACCGAGATAATATTGATACTATTAAAATTCAAGTTGATGAAAACTATGATGGATGCTGCACTTCTTATCAACTTGAATCAATAACATTCAATGGCACTATTCCTGTTTTCGACCCTCAAGACTATACATTCTTGTTGAAAAAAGAAGTTGTTGGTAAAAATCTAAAGTAGGCCCTGCTCGTAAAGATATATTAGGTCGTTCAGAACCTTATCCTCACCATTTGGGTCGAACTTTGTTTTAAGGTTTGACCCAAATATTCTTGCAACGCCCTGCCAAAACCCAGCCGAGAAGCCCCCTTTTAATTCTTTAACCAATTCGAAAGAGGAACGTCCTGTTTCTCTATCAATAAGTTTAATAAGCATCTTACCTTGAGAAATAGTGAGTTTTACAAGTTTTTTTTCAAACTCAGCCCTCATCTCCTTCTCCGTCTTTTTGATATAAGCATCTATTTCCCTCTTCGTGTGGAGCGTTCTAATATGGGCATCCATCTCGAATAGCTTATTCTTGGCAATTTGAGCGTATGGGTATGTGATTTTCAAATTACGAATAAGTTTATAGTGCTGTTGCATCTCGCGTTTGCTCTTGAATTTACGTCTTCCTTTTTTTACGACATCTTGAAGTTGAATATGGGCAATAGTATCGCCATCCAAAATAACCGATGGAAATACCAGTGGAGTCTTTATCTCGCTATAGTCCTGAGCCGATAACCCCAAAAAAAAGAAGCATAATATGGAAACAAAACTAAATCGTTTCATCATCTCAAAAATCAACTATATGCTTAAACGAAATTTTTGTATTAATAGTTCTTACAAATTGCATGCAAAGATATGATGATTAATCATTTCAAATGTTCAACCACAAAAAAAATGATTAACGGCAACCTGAACGGATAATCAAATTTTTATTTTAAAAATAAGTAACTTTGCAGGCTATTTCTGAACATAGAATAACATAAGAATGTTTATATATACTAGACTATAAATTACATTTTAATATGGCAAACAATAAAGTACTTTTAATGATTTTGGATGGTTGGGGAATCGGAAACCACGATAAATCGGATGTTATTTTCAGCACATCAACACCCTACATTGATGGTTTAACAAAAAAATATCCCAACTCACAACTCTTAACTTGCGGCGAGCACGTTGGTTTACCCGATGGTCAAATGGGTAACTCTGAGGTTGGACACCTAAATATTGGTGCAGGTAGAGTTGTATACCAGGATTTGGTTCGCATTAACAAGGATATCAAGGAAAATCAACTGAGCAAAATGCCTGTTTTGGTTGATGCTCTAAAATACGCTAAGGAGAAAAACGTAGCTGTTCACTTTTTAGGACTGGTTTCCGACGGAGGCGTACACTCACTCGATAAGCACCTTTTCAGCCTTTGCGATATTACCAAGGAGTATGGTTTGAACAAGGTTTTCATTCACGCACTAACCGACGGTAGAGATACTGACCCACAGAGCGGATTAGGTTTTGTTCGTGAACTGGAGAATCATCTCAAGAAAAGTAATGGAACTATTGCCTCGTTGATTGGTCGATACTACACCATGGACCGCGATAAGCGTTGGGAACGTGTTAAGGAAGGGTATGATTTACTTGTTCACGGTAAGGGAAAACCTTCAACCGACATTGTAAAATCCATTGAAGAATCCTACAAAGAAGGCGTTACCGATGAATTTATCAAGCCAATTGTAAAGGTTGATAATCAGGGCAACCCAGTAGGATTAGTTAAAGAGGGCGATGTGGTTATTTGCTTCAACTTCCGTACCGACCGCTTACGCGAAATCACCATTGCGTTAACCCAAAAAGATATGCCTGAGTTTGGCATGAAAACAATGCCACTACATTACGTTACAATGACCCGCTACGACGATACCTTCAAGAATGTAAACGTTATATACGAGAAGGATAATCTTACAAATACTTTGGGCGAGGTTGTATCCAGCAAAGGACTAAAGCAGCTCCGAATTGCCGAAACAGAAAAGTATGCTCACGTTACATTCTTCTTCTCTGGTGGTCGTGAACAGGAATTCAATGGCGAAAGCCGTATTCTTATTCAATCGCCAAAGGTTGCAACATACGATTTACAGCCCGAAATGAGCGCATTCCTTGTAAAGGATGCCATTGTTGGGGAACTCAACAAAAAAACTCACGACTTTATATGCCTTAACTTTGCAAATGGCGATATGGTTGGCCATACAGGCATATACAGTGCAATACAGAAAGCTATTCAGGCCGTTGACCAATGTGTTAGCGAGGTTGTTGAAGCGGCAAAAGCAAATGGCTATGAGGTTATTATCATTGCCGACCACGGAAATGCTGATTACGCCTTGAATGAGGACGGCACACCTAATACTGCTCACTCCTTGAATCCTGTTCCAATTATCCTAGTATCGGATAAGTACAAGAGTGTTGATAAGGGTATTCTTGCCGATGTTGCACCAACTGTACTTTCAATTATGGGATTACCAATTCCATCGGAAATGGAAGGAAAAGTACTCTGCAAGTAACACTCAGCGCAGATGATGATTCAAATTGACGATAAAGTTATTAGCAGCGAAATTATTCAAAAGAAATTCTGCTGCGATATTGTTCAATGTAAGGGACTTTGCTGTGTTCATGGTTCCTCAGGAGCACCTCTGTCTGCCGAAGAGGCTATAGTGCTGGAGGAAATCCTCCCAAAGGTGAAGCCCTATATGGTGCAAGCAGGAATTGAGGCTATAAATAAGCAGGGAACATCAGTAACCGACACCGATGGCGACGTAGTAACCCCATTAGTTGATGGAAAGGAGTGTGCCTACGTTGTTTTCCAGGATGGCATTGCAATTTGTGCTATTGAAAAAGCTTGGTTCGACAAAAAGGTCGATTTTCGTAAGCCAATTTCCTGCCACCTCTACCCTATCCGAGTTAAGGACTACGAAACGTTCACTGCACTAAACTACGATGTGTGGGATGTTTGTGCTCCCGCCCGAAAACTTGGAGAGAATAAAGGTTTGCCCGTTTATAAATTCTTAAAAGATGCAATAATTAGAGCATACGGCGAGGATTTCTACGAACAAATGGAGGAGGCCGAAAAATTACTATCTTCACAAAAATCAGAATAAATATAAATCTAAATAACTATGGAACACATCAAAACTTACATTGAGTCCAACAAGGAGCGATTCCTGGATGAACTTTTCGGTTTACTGCGTATTCCATCTATTAGTTCACTATCCGACCATAAAAACGATATGGTTAGAGCTGCTGAGTACTGGAAGGAAACCATCCTTAAAGCAGGAGCCGACAAGGCAGTTGTAATGCCAACACCCGGTAATCCTGTTGTTTATGGCGAAAAAATTATCGACCCAAAACTTCCAACCGTGCTTGTTTATGCGCATTACGACGTAATGCCAGTTGACCCAATTGAACTTTGGAAATCGAAACCATTTGAGCCAGAAATTCGCGACGGTAAAATTTGGGCTCGTGGTGCCGACGATGATAAAGGACAAGGCTTTATGCACGCCAAGGCGTTTGAATTGATGGTAAAAACCAACACGCTTCCTTGCAACGTAAAATTCATGATTGAGGGTGAAGAAGAGATTGGTTCAACCAACCTTGGTAAATTCTGCGCCGACAATAAGGAGATGCTTAAAGCAGATATTATCGTAGTTTCAGATACAGGAATGATTGCACGAGACATACCTTCTATCACTACAGGATTACGTGGTTTAGCGTATGTAGAGGTTGAAGTAGTTGGACCAAACCGTGACCTACACTCAGGTTTATTTGGCGGTGCGGTGGCAAACCCTGCCAATATCTTGGCAAAAATGATTGCTTCGCTACACGATGATAACGGTCGTATAACCGTTCCTGGTTTCTACGACGATGTTATGGATGTGAGTCCCGAGGAGCGTGCCGATATGGCCCGTGCACCTTTCAGCCTCGACAATTACAAAAAGGCGTTGGATATTGACGAAATTCATGGCGAAAAAGGCTACACCACCATGGAGCGCACTGGAATTCGTCCAACCTTGGATGTAAATGGAATATGGAGCGGCTACATTGGCGAAGGAGCTAAAACAGTTCTACCTTCGAAGGCAAATGCTAAAATATCTATGCGTTTAGTCCCAAATCAGGAGCATCATAAGATTGCTGAGCTATTCCAAAAGCACTTCGAGTCCATTGCACCAAAGTATGTAAAGGTAAAAGTTACTCCACATCATGGTGGTCAGGGTTATGTTGCCCCAACCAACACTGCTGGATATATGGCTGCAAGCAAAGCTATAGAGGAAGTATACGGCAAAAAACCTGTTCCTTTCCGGAGTGGTGGTAGTATTCCAATCATCAGCACTTTTGAGCAAGTGCTTGGCGTTAAAACTATACTACTTGGATTTGGTTTAGAGTCCGATGCTATTCACTCGCCAAACGAGAACTATCCTTTGGAGCAGTTTTTCAATGGAATTGAGGTTATCCCAAGATTTTACAAGCATTACGCAGAACTAAGCAAAAAATAGTGTTAAAAGGGGAGGTTACTCCCCTTTTTTAGTTTTACGAGTTGGTGTTTTTCTCTTTTTTCTTGTAACTTTAGCAAGAATCAAACATTCTTTAGCCATGAAAAGAAACATTCTTGTATTGCTTGCTTCTGCTTTGATAGGCTTATCGGCCTGCAATACTTCATCCAAAAAAAGCGAAGCTACTCCATCCGATAAAGCAAAGGAAAGCATCGATAAGTGGATGGGCTCAAAGCCTTCAGAGTACCCTAGCTACAAACCTGTTGATTTTGGAGAATTAACTCCTCGCTACCAACGAAGCAATAAAACATATCATCTTTACAACTTAATTGAAGAGGAGAAAGCGAAGGCTAATCCTAGCCAAGAAAGACTTGATAGTCTATCAGATCTACTCGATCAAAATAAAGGTGAATTCCTAGGCTATACAATTCTTCATAAATATCTCATTAAAAATAACACGGGGGAAATCATTGAGAACGAAAACCTATTCTTCTTAGACTCAGTATTTCGTATTATTACCATACTAAATGCCGATGCCTACGACCAGATTATGAACGAAAAGTTGATTTTTAGGCAAGAACTACCCGATACATTAAAACACTAATTGCATTTTTTTACTTGAGAGGCTCTTCGATTTTATCGAAGAGCTTTTTATTTAGCAACAAATCAGTACTAAAATAAAAAGCCCCCGAATTTCTTCGAGGGCTGTGGTGCCACCAGGAATCGAACCGGGGACACAAGGATTTTCAGTCCTTTGCTCTACCAACTGAGCTATGGCACCAGCGCTTAATTGCGGTGCAAATATATATGATTTTTGTTTTACTCCAAAACCTATTAATCAATTTTGAAGATTTTTTTTACACTTTTCATTCAGCCCACTATAAATGAAACCCTTATGAAAATAAAAAAATATATTTTTGTTCCTTCCTAACATTTAAATAGCTTTGTAGCTTAAATTGCATTAATGGATTTCGAGATTCACTCCTTAAATAATGGCATTAGGGTAGTACACAAGCGTGTTAATTCACCTGTGGCATACTGTTGCATTATGGTAAATGCTGGTACTCGCGATGAATTGGAGCACGAACATGGAATGGCCCATTTTATTGAGCACGTTATTTTTAAGGGTACAAAAAAACGTCGTGCTTACCACATCATGAGCAGGCTTGAGGATGTTGGCGGCGAACTTAACGCTTACACCACTAAGGAAGAAACTGTTGTTCATGCCACATTTCTTAAGGACGATTATAGCAGAGCCTTTGAGTTGCTATCGGATATCGTTTTTCGCTCAACGTTCCCAGAGAAAGAAATTATCAAAGAAAAAGATATCATTATTGATGAAATAAACTCATATAAGGATAACCCTTCAGAGCTAATATACGACGACTTTGAAGACCTAATTTACGAGGGTCATCCATTCGGCAGAAATATACTGGGTACAAAGCGTCATCTAAAGAAATTCAACAGGAAATATATAAGCGAGTTTATTGCTCGAAACTATAACACCGACCAAATGATTTTTTGCTCCATCGGTGATATTCCATTCAGTAGAGTTAAAAAACTAGCCGAACGGAATTTAGGCTGGATTAGTAGTAATTTTCGTAAGACTCCAAGAACATCGATAAGCCTTTATCATCCTAAGTCAAAGAGCATAAATAAGTCAACATACCAAACCCATTGCATTTTAGGTACTGTAGCGTACGACCTACACAATCCTAAGCGTATTGCAATGCATTTGTTGAACAATATTCTTGGTGGTCCTGGTTCAAACTCAAGGCTAAATTTAGCATTAAGGGAGAAACACGGATATGCCTACAACACTGAGTCGATGTATACACCATACACCGATACGGGACTATTTACCATATACTTTGGTACCGATAAGGACAACCTAGATAAAGCATATAAGTTAGTTCTAAAAGAACTTGAAAAAATAAGAGAACAAAGGCTAGGAGTTATGCAACTCTTCAAGGCAAAACGACAGCTAATTGGTCAAATGGCCATATCATCTGAAAGCAATGAAAACCTGATGCTTTCAGCAGCAAAAAGTTACTTGGTTTATGAACAGCCAGACGACTTAAGTACAATTATCAATCAAATTGATAACATATCTGCCGCCGATATTATGGAAGTTGCCAACGAGATTTTAGCCCCAAACCTCCTATCCACATTAATATATAGGTAAAGATGATTAGTTCAAATAACGATTTGGAGCAGTACCTGCTAAATCACACAACACCTATCGACGAGGTGCTTCAGGAGTTAATTAGGCATACTCATCTTACTGAATTCAACCCCAGAATGCTAAGCGGTGAAATACAGGGCAAATTCTTAGAGTTCATTTGCCTTATGCTAAAACCCCAAAGAGTACTGGAGATTGGAACTTTTACAGGATTTGCCACAATTTGCATGGCAAAAGCATTACCCGAAAATTCAATTATTGACACCATTGAGGTAAACGATGAACTCCAGGACACAATAGTAACTTTCCTGAATAAAGCGGGCGTTTCGCACAAGGTTAATCCACATTTTGGCGACGCTTGTCAAATCATTCCAAACCTTGGTAACTCATACGATTTAGTGTTTATCGATGGTGACAAGAGAGAGTACACAGAATACTACAACCTAATATTTCCTTTTGTCAAAAATGGAGGTTACATTATAGCCGACAATGTGCTATGGAACGGCAAGGTTTTGGATAAAAACTCAACAGATGTTCAAACTTTGGAAATTCTAAAATTCAACAATACCGTGCAAAACGACGAGAGGGTTGAAAACATTTTGCTTCCTTTACGCGATGGTTTAATGCTTATACGCAAGTTATAACCAACCCAACAGCCGTTAAACCTTTTTACAACAATTTCGTTATACTATTGAACAACAGTAGTTAAATTACATTATATGGCTCAATACTCAATTAAACAAATGGAGTTGCTTTCTGGTATAAAAGCCGCTACCATTAGAATGTGGGAGAAACGTTATACAATTTTTTCTCCTAACAGAACCGACACCAACATCAGAAGGTATAACGATGATGATGTTCGCTTCATCATCAATATATCGCTTTTACTAAAACGCGGTTTTAGAATTAGCAAATTGGCAAATTTGTCGCTAGAAGAACTCTCCGACCTTGCTTCAAAATTTGTTACCGACTATAAACTGGGGAACAACAACATTGAACCGCTTGTTTCGGCCACGCTAGAATTCAACGAGGCTGCAATTCTTCAACCAATAGTTGAAAGTGCCAACAAGCATGGTAACGAGTATGCATTTGAATCGCTGGTTCTGCCATTTCTGAAACGCCTTGGCGACCTATGGCAAACGGGCGCAATTTCAACTGCTCACGAGCATTTTGCAAGCAACGTGGTGCGTAACCACATAAGCTATATATATAAAACAAGCGTTAAGCCCGATGTGGGCAAAACCAGCCCAATAATATTCTTCCTTCCCGAAGGAGAATTCCACGATATGGGCTTGCTTTACTTTGCCTATGTAGCAAAAAATGCGGGCTACAAAACAATTTATCTGGGCCAATCGACTCCTATTGAAGATGTAATTAAAGCAACCAAGGAGTTGAAGTGCAAAATGGTTTTCACATCATTCTACTCATTTGTAAATACAACACCCGAAGAGGTTATTGAGATATTTGCAAAGGAGTTGCCAAAAGTGGAAATTATTGCCACAGGACATGTTTTTGAGGAAATCACTGTACCACCTAAAGTAACCTTTGTTTCCTCTGCTCAAGACTTAATTAAAGCATTCGGTAAAATAGACCCCACGATGGTTCGATAAACTTTTTCTTTTTAAATTTTAAAAAAATCCTGCTATCGGCAGGATTTTTTTTATTTAGAAGTAATTTATACAATATTCATAAACACCAAACCATTAAAGCAGTTCAAACCGTTTTTTATTTAGAATGACTCTACAATAGATATTTATCAATTATACTTCTCTTGTTTTTTGTTTAGACTTAATCTAAATTTGCATAAACAGTTTATTTATAATTAGTCTAACTAAAAATAAAAACATATGTCACAGCAAGAATTCAACACCGCGCTGATAGAACTTGAGCCAAACTTGGAAAGATTTGCTTACAGCTTAACCGCTAATCACGAAGATGCAAGAGACCTTTTACAGGAAACATATTTAAAGGCTCTCACCTATAAGGACAAGTTTGAGGACAATACCAATATTAAAGCATGGACCTTCACCATAATGAAGAACACATTCATAAACAACTATCGTAAGGCCGTTAAGCAAAATACAACTTTCGACTCCAGCGATAATCAGTTTATGATTAACAGCAAGTCCGAAAATTACGGACCTGACTCAATGTACTCGCATAGCGAGATTAGCAAAAAGATTGATGCCCTAGAGGATGATTTTCGTCTACCATTCCAAATGCACACCTCGGGCTATAAGTACAAGGAGATTGCTGATAAACTAAACTTAAAGATTGGTACTGTGAAAAG
>CAZTVY010000033.1:0-14376 GCA_964617235.1 uncultured Rikenellaceae bacterium
CTGAAAAGAAGGAGGAGTACGGCTATGGAATTTACGAGAACGTAATAACATCGGCTGAACTGGAGGAGATGTTTGCAAAGCATGGCAAACCAGTTATGAAAAATGGTTCTACCCCTAAAAAAATTGCCTTTATCCATTGTGTTGGTAGTAGAGATGAAAAAGTGAACAAGCCTTACTGTTCTAAGGTTTGCTGTGTTACAGCGGTTAAACAGGCCATTGAGGTTAAAGAGGCCATTCCTACAGCCGAGGTGTATAGCCTTTATATGGATTTAAGGATGTTTGGCCCCGGTTACGAGGATTTATACAAAGAAGCTCAACAAATTGGTATCAACTTTATTCGCGGACGTCTCTCCGAGGCTAGTGAATTGGACGGCGGACGCGTTCAAATAAAAACAGAAGACACATTGTCATCACGCCCGCTTAAGATGTCGGTTGATATGGTTGTGCTAATGGTTGGAATGTCGCCAGCATTGGGTACCATTGAGTTGATATCGGGCTTGGGCTTAAAGCCCAACAAGGATGGCTTTGTTACCGTGGCCGACTATCACCTAAACCCAATTGGAACCGGCGTAGAGGGTGTTTTTGTGGCAGGAGCCTGCTCTGGCCCAAGCAACATAACCGATTCAGTTAATGCAGCACGTTCTGCAGCTATCGAGATACATAAATACTTAAGCAAATAGTGTATGGTTGATTTTGGATATGCACCGCTTGAAATCAAAATTCACGATTTAGATAAAGCCAATTTAACTCTGGGTGAATGGATTGCCGAAAGGGACGAAACCTTTAAGCACTGCATTGCCTGTGGCAGTTGTACGGCAACCTGCACAGCCGGAAAGTTCACCGCTTTTAGTTTCAGGGAGATGTGCCACAGCATTCGTCGTGGAGAACTTATGGAGGCAATTACCGAGTCCGAAAAATGTATGCTCTGCGGTAAATGTATCCTTGCCTGTCCGCGCAACGTAAACACCCGGAATATTGTAAAATTGGTTCGTAAAGCCAACCAAAATTTCAGAGTATGAAGTACCATCCATTCGTCCTCCCGTTCTCCATTGGCTTAGCCTTTGTAATGCTCTACATTATTGGAATGTGGACATTCTGGATTATCAGATTATCGCGTAGAGAACAGAAAATAGTTTGGAAACGATTATTCTCGTTGCGTACCATTAAGGCAATGTGGGAATCGATGATGGAAGGGTTATTCCATCGAAAAATATTCCAGAAGAACCCATTACTTGGCTATATGCATATGAGCCTTGCATTTGGTTGGTTTATGCTGATTGTTTTAGGAAACCTTGAATCGCGTCTATATCCCCACAGCAATTTAAATCCTCCATTTTACCCTATTTTCTTCGAGTTTTTCCGTCACGATTTATCGCCCCTACGCGAATACGAGGAGATTTTCACATTCCTAATGGATTTTTTCCTATTTGTGGTGATATCGGGAATCTGCTTGGCATTCTTTAAGCGTATGAAAAGCCGCATTCTTGGAATGCGAAAAACCACCAAGCACATACTAATTGATAGAATTGCACTTACATCACTTTGGTTTATATTCCCTTTAAGAATTCTTGCCGAAAGCGTTACGGCAGGTCTTTACAATACCGGACACTTCTTCACCAACTTCCTTGGGCAGCAGGTAATCTACAACCTACCGCTCGACCAACTTTACTACCCTTCCTGGTGGGCATACTCCTTTGCGCTGGGAATGTTCTTTGTAACACTACCATTCTCAAGGTATATGCACATTCCTGCAGAGATACTACTTATCTTCCTAAGGAAATATGGAGTAAAGGAAAAAGACACGCACTCCACATTCACTAAAATTGAGGTTAGCGCTTGCTCGCGCTGTGGAATTTGCATTGATTCCTGCCAGCTAAGTACCGATTTAAACATAAACGATACACAGCCTGCATACTTTATCAGGGATTTACGCTACAGTGAACCAAACGAGCGAATGCGCGAAACTTGTATGATGTGTATGCGTTGCGTGGAGGCCTGCCCTGTTGGTATAGAAATTACTGCTATTCGCACAAATGAGCGCAGGGAGCATCAGCTCTGGGGCGATAAAAACTACAGCTACATCAATGGATTTAGCTATCCAAAAGCAAAAGTTGCGTTCTTTGCAGGATGTATGGGGCATTTAACCCCATCGGTTCTTAAAGCAACGCTAAAGCTGCTTGACGAGGCTAAGGTCGATTACACTTTTATTGATAGGGATGGCAGTATATGTTGCGGACGTCCATTACAAATGAATGGCGAAGTACAAGCTGCAAAACAGCTAATTGACAAAAACAACACGCTAATATTCCAATCGGGTGCAGAAATGGTAGTTACAACTTGTCCAATCTGTGCAAGGGAATTCAAACAAAACTATCACCTAAATATTCCAGTTTTACACCACAGCCAGTTCTTGTTGCAACTAATTAACGAGAATAGACTAAAGGTAAATAAATCGGACCTAAACATCGCCTACCACGATCCCTGCGAGTTAAGCCGCGGTTTAGGAATTACTCAAGAACCCAGAGAATTGTTGGGTAAAGCAGGCAATGTTGTAGACTCAACCAAACAAACCCACGATAATTCACTTTGCTGTGGTGGTAGCTTAGGAATAACCAATACCAACGCTGAGCAGAAAAGGACAATTGCAGCATCAACCATAAATCAAATTACTAATTCGGAAACCGATGTTGTAGCAACAGCATGTCCGCTTTGTAAAAAAACATTCAGTGCAGCACAGGACGAAATGCCAATTAAGGATATCTCAGAAATACTTGTAAAAAGTTTGAACGAAAAAACAAACGCAACGTTAAAGCAACAAAAAAAAAACGAGGAGATAGTTACAGCATAACTAACTATCGCCAACAACTATAAACAAAACAGCTTTTATAATGGCAAAACACGAAAATTTAGGATTCGACAGTCTGCTTATTCACGGCGGAATGGGCGTTGAACCAATGGGTAGCGCAACTGTACCAATTTACCAAACATCAACCTTTGCTTTTGAGAATGTTGACGAGGGTGCAAAATGCTTCGCAGGAGAAAGTAATGGCTTTATCTATACTCGTATTGGAAATCCAACCATTTCGGCACTGGAGAAACAAGTGGCAATCCTTGAAAATGGTTACGGTGGAATTGCAACTGCATCGGGAATGGGTGCAGTATCATCAATCTATATGGCATTTCTACAAAGTGGCGACCATATTGTTAGCACCGATGCAGTTTATGGCCCATCGAGGGTAATTATGGAAACCTATTTTAAACGTTTTGGCGTTGAGAGCACTTACCTTAACACTGCCGATTTAAATGCAGTTAAGGCTGCCATAAAGCCTAACACTAAGATGCTTTACCTCGAAACACCAACCAACCCAACAATGGCGCTTACCGATATTAAGGCCGCTAGCGAAATTGCACATCAGCATAACCTTGTGGTTGTTGTCGATAATACATTCTGCAGCCCTTACCTACAGCGTCCTTTGGATTTGGGAGCAGATGTGGTTTTCCACTCAATGACTAAATTCCTTAACGGCCACGCCGATATTGTTGCAGGTATTATTGTGACCAAGACGCAGGAACTATACAAGATTGTTCGCCCTGCAATGGTAAATATGGGCTGCAATATGGACCCACATCAAGCATATATGGTACTACGCGGCATCAAAACGCTATCAATACGTATCGACCGCGCTCAGGAAAATGCAATGAAGGTTGCCGATTACCTTGAGAAACATCCAAAGGTTGAGTGGGTTAAGTATCCTGGCTTAAAATCGCATCCACAGTACGAACTGGCTCAAAAACAGATGAAAGGCCCTGGCGGAATGATTAGCTTTGAGTTAAAAGGTGGCTTAAAGGCAGGCAAAGTTCTTATGGATAACGTAAAACTTGCCATGCTTGCTGTTTCGCTAGGTGGTGTTGAAACACTAATTCAGCACCCAGCATCGATGACTCACTCCAAAATGGCTCCCGATGCAAGGCTTAAGGCTAACATTACCGATGGTTTAGTTCGCTTCTCTGTTGGTATTGAGAATGTAGAGGATATTATTGCCGATTTAGACCAGGCATTGGCTAAAATATAGCATATAATGGTGAACTATATAACAAAAGGGGCTTTTAGCCCCTTTTATCGTTTAATACATTCCATTAAACTACGGTAGACTATTCTTGAATTGAGTATACTCAGCTGTATTATAATTACCAGTGGCCCCTCCTAAACTCTGCCATACAGCCTCAATCTGCTCAATACGATTTTCTGGGGATGGGTGGGTGCTTAAGAATTCTACCGTACGACTAGCTTGTCCTTCATTAAGTTTTTCGAAGAAACCAGCCAACTCGCGTGCATGATAGCCTGTACTATAAAGATACTTAACACCATACTCATCGGCCTCATACTCGTTTGTTCGACTATACTTGAGGTTACCTAAACCCATCGCTAACTCCGCTGCTATTTGTTCCAACTGAGAAGGATTATCGCCCAAAGCCATTGAAAGCAAAAGGCTAAATCCGTATTGCCTTGTAAGCATTTGGGTTGAGTGCCTACGGTCGGCATGAGCCATTTCATGCGCCATAACACCAGCAAACTGTGCTTCGTTATCTAAATACTTAATTAACCCTGTGTAAAAATACATATACCCACCAGGAGCTGCAAAAGCATTCAAAACATCATCATCTTGAATTATTCGAACCTGCCATGGGAATGTTTGAGCATAGCGCAAATCACCAGCAGTTAGCAATTTATCCATTATTCTCTCTATGTGCTCGTAGGCTGTAGGATAAGAGGATCTACTCAATATTGGATACTCCTGAGTATTAGCCAAAATAGACTCATCCATCTGCTGTCCAAACTGAATATCCTGCTCTACGGTAAAAAAGTTTAGCCCATCCTCGCAACCCGAGAGCATAACTACAGCCGATAAAATAACTACAAAACGTTTTATCATCGCTTTAACTTTTAGTAAAATTTATAGAATCAAAATTAGTGGATTCTTTATTAAATGAGAAATTAGGATTTACTTTTCTTTCATGCAAAATATTCTAACCTTAAAAACTTTTCATAAATCTAGTCCATAAAACTTATACAATAAATTTATACTTTAGCATTTTAGAAAATTGATTAAATGGATTCCAAATCAACCAACCCTAAAAATAGATGGTATAAACCATTAGTTCGTTTATTTATACTATCATCATTAACGTTTTTAGCAACCACCATAATATTAACCATACTTCTTTCGTTTATCAATCCAAACCTAACCATGCTTATGGTTATTAAGCGACATTCAATCAACGAACAAGGTGGCGGTGAGAGGATCCGGAAAAATTGGGTTAGCATTGAAAACATATCACCCAATGCAGTGCTTGCCGTTTGCGCCGCCGAGGATGGCAAGTTTATGGAACATAACGGCTTTGATTGGGAAGCCATTAATAAAGCGATGAAAAATAACAAAAAAGGTAAAAAACTTCGAGGTGCGAGTACAATATCACAACAAACGGCAAAGAATTTATTCCTATGGCCAAAACGCTCGTGGGTTAGGAAAGGACTAGAGGCGTATTTCACCTTCTTAATTGAGACCTTTTGGAGCAAAAAAAGGATAATGGAAGTTTACCTCAACGTAGCGGAATTTGGCAAGGGAATCTACGGTGTGGAAAAGGCATCGCAGATATACTACAAAAAATCGGCAAAGCAACTTACCCGACACGAATCGGCTATGCTGGCCACAGTTCTTCCATTCCCTTCAAAAAGAAATCCTGCAAAACCTAGTAGCTATATGTTCAGGTATCAGAACACTATATTGCGCAATATGAATGGTTTAGGAAGAATAGATTTGGAAAATAAATTGGAAATCACGAACAAAAGTAAACGAAACAAGTAAACCCCAGAACTCTTGAAAAAAACACTAATAAAACTTTCATTTTTGCTTTGGGGAATTATACTCACCAATACCTCACTCGGACAACTTAACAAGGCTTACTTTTTCTTTAAGGGAGAGGAACTGCTATCTAAACAAAAATTTAACGAAGCCCTCCCATACTTAAATACCTTAATCGGCATTGACTCTACCATTTACGAGGGATGGTTCCTGCGTGGAGTGGCGAAGTACAATCTTGGCGATTTCTATGGTGCGATTTCCGATTTTGACAAAACAATAAAAATCAACCCTGTATTTGCCCAAGTTCATCACTATAAGGCAATAGCATTAAATAGAGTTTCGCAACATAAGCAAGCCCTTGTTGAAGTTAGAGCTGCTTTAGAGCTAAAACCGAACTCCCCCGACTTTCTTTTCATTGAGGGCATTACCCATTTTCAAATGCAGGATTATCCAAAAGCCATTGAAATATTTAGCAAAGTTATACGATTGGACAGTTCGAATCCTGATGCCTGGATTAACAGAGGTTCTGCACGTTTGCTTAGTAGCGATACTTTAGGTGCTTTAAGCGATTACAATATTGCAATAAAAGTCAACCCCTTCTATGCAAACGCATACTCGCGTCGTGGAATACTAAATGCTGAATTAAACAAACCTACACTGGCCCTAGCAGACCTAAATCAAGCCATTAAGTTGGATTCATTATCAATTGATAATTACTTTAACCGCGCCTTAGTATTCTACAACCTTAAGCAACCACAAAATGCACTTGCCGACCTTAACAAAGTGCTCTCTATTGACTCCAAATACTCACTGGCACTATTCAACAGGGCAATTATTAATTACCAAATAGATAACTGGCAAATTGCCCTTGACGATTTAACCAAACTTACCGCACTTAACCCAGAAAACGTTCTTATTCATTACTACAGAGGGTCAATATATTACGAGAAGAAACAGTACCAAAAGGCAATCAACGACTTTACAACTGCAATCAACATATTCCCCGATTTTGCCAACGCATATATCAATAGAGCCGATGTTAAAGTTCAGATTGGCGATTTAAAAGGTGCCGAAATCGACTACAGCACTGGGAAACAACTTATTGAGAAGTACAAAGGAACAAACCAACAGAACTTCGCATCGATATTGGACTCAAGTGGCAAGTTTAACAAATTGATATCGCTGGAAAGGGATTTAAATTCTGCATCGAGGCTCAGCATTATGCAGAATAACTTTAAGGTAACATCAGCATTTATGCCGATGATGAGGCTTTGCCTGAATTATCCTACGCAAAAAGTTGCTCTCATCTTCGAAAAAAATGAATGGCTCGATTCCATAAATAATCACTTACCCGAAAACTATAAACTTACACTAAGCTCTAAAACAGACAATAGAGCAAAGGAAATCTCTATTCAAACTATCGATTCAGTTTTGAATAGAAATCCATACAAGTCATTACTCCGAGGTATAGTTCTGAATGAAAAAGGCAGATACGCCAATGCTAAAGTTGAGTATCAAAAAGCGGTTCAAACTGATAAAGCCAACCCTTTAATACAACTGAACCTAATCGCATCAAATACCGACATGGCCCGATTTATTGAGAGCTTTGGAGATGAATCTAAAACATTAGCTGTACTGGCAAAACCCACCACCGATGCAAAAAATAGCACATCTTACACTGCTTATACAGAAGCCATTGAAGACTTAAAAGAACTTTTACCTCTGGCCGACAAAGCAACTATTGGCTACAACATCGGAGTGGTTTATACACTTGCAAACAATTTCACTGAAGCCATAAACTGGTATAGTAACTCTATTTCAGAAAATAGAGGGCAGGCAAGCGCTTACTACAACAGAGGCTTGGCATACCTATTAACAGGAAGCCATAATCAAGGCTGTATAGATTTAAGTACTGCTGGTGAACTTGGTATTCCCGAAGCCTACGATGCACTAAACCGTTTCTGTGTTAAATAGTATTTTCAATACAAATTGATTAAATTTGATATGTTAGATTCTGCAACTTTATTGCTGTAATCATAACATTACATTAAACTAAACATCAATAAGGAGCATCAAAAGTAAAAATCAAAAAAACATAATCATGAAGAAATTACTCATTGTTATTTCTTTCTTTTTTGTTGCACCGTTGTTTTTATTGGGGCAAACAAAGCAGAAGGTTGACCTAAAGCAACTCGACAAGTACTACGAGAAAATGGTAACCGATTGGGGTATTCCAAGCGCATCAATAGGCATAGTTAAGGATGGTAAATTGGTTTATGTCGGGGCTTTTGGAACTCTTGAGCAAGGTAAAAACATAAAACCCGATGGTAATACTCTTTACGGAATAGCCTCGAACTCCAAGGCATTTACCGCTGCAATAATTGGAATGCTTGTGCAGGAAGGTAAACTTAACTGGAACGATAAGGTAAAAAAATATCTTCCTTACTTCGAGGTTTACGACCCTTGGGTAAGCAACAATGTTACAATTAGGGATTTATTAAGCCACCGAGTAGGTATTGGCACCTTCAGTGGCGACTTAATTTGGTACAAATCGGACTTTAGCGCAGAAGAGGTTGTTAAGCGCTCTAAATATCTTACTAAAGCATTCGACTTTAGGGCAGGCTATGGATACTCTAATGTAATGTATATTGCAGCAGGAGAGGTTATAAGATCTGTCACGGGGAAGTGCTGGAGTGAAAATGTAAAGGAACGAATATTCGAGCCACTTGGAATGACCCGGACAGTTACCTCTCCCAAGAAACTATCAGAAAAAGGGAACTTCGTAACTCCTCATGCATTAGAAAACAATGTCAACATTCCTATAGAATGGGTTGACTGGGAAGAAATTGGAGCTTTAGGAGGCGTTATTACAAGCGTTAACGACATTTCAAAATGGATGATTTTTATGCTAAACCATGGAATTAATGGCAATGATACCTTACTCACTAAATCAACAATTAACATGCTTTGGACCCCTCATTCAAACTTTGTTGTTGACCATACTTCAAAATACGACCAAGGACGACACTTTAGTGCTTACGGATTAGGCTGGGGGCTCGGTGATTTTAACGGTAGGTTAAAAGTTTCGCATACTGGAGCAATTGACGGGATGATTACCGCTGTAACCCTAATTCCCGACGAAAATTTAGGTGTTGTAGTATTAACCAATGGAATGAAGAGCCCTATCACTGCAGCTACCAACTATGCTCTCGACCAATTTATGGGTACAGGAAACAAGGATTGGTCTACTGAACTACTTGCCAGAACTAAAGCACGTGAAAAAGCCGATGACAGAATTTCTAGTAGAATTCAAAAAAGAGTAACCAATACTACACCATCCCTACCCTTGGATAAATATGAAGGAACTTACATATCCGATATTTTTGGTAAAATATGGATAATTCAAAAAGATAATAAACTTCACTTAAAGTTTGAACACTCAGAACAACTATCGGCAACTCTTGAGCACTGGCATTACGATGTTTGGAAAATTAGCTGGAATTACCCACATGCTTGGTTCAGCTTTGGGACAATCAAATTCAATATGGACAATAACCTGAATATTAAAGGTATGGACTTCGATGTTCCGAACGATGACATCTTTTTTGAAGAGTTAAAACCTTACAGAATTAAAGAAGAGGTTAAACGATAAGAATATCTACCAACTTGAAGCGGTCATTCATTGTGACCGCTTTTTTTTATACCTTTTTGCCAATCCATTTATTCGATTTAAGATACCAATAAGAAATGGAGGTAATAAATATTCCATAAATAATCTCAGCAGCCCAAACCCAAGTTAGGCTTGTTTTAAAAACTATAGCCATTAAATAAGCCCATAATAAGTATATAAGTAGTGTTCCAACTTCAATAGCAAAGGATACTTTGGTATTTCCTGTTCCCGAAACGCCATTGAACATTACAAACGCACCGGCCATTCCTATTGCAGCAATAGCAACAATATTGAATACGGGCAACGATTGTTCAATGAGCAAAGGATTGTTGGTATAAATTTTCAGAATCAACGCTGGAAACGAAATACATATCAAGCCCAACCCTAAAACAGCGGACATACTAAGCATAATCACCTTCTTAACCAACCGCATTACCTCCCCAGAACGCTCTTGCCCTATCAGTTGACTCACAAAGGTGTTTGTTGCCGAAGCAAAGCCCCAAATAGGAATCATCAGTACAATATAAACGCTTCTCAGAATATTGGATACAGCAAGAGGCACTTCTCCCATTTTTTCGATGAAAAGGAAAAACACAAACCAAACAAAAATTGAAAGGAAAAACTGAAACATCAAAGGCCATGCAACATTGAGTATTCTTAACAACAGTTTCTTATTCAAAGGTGCAAAATTGAACAAATTATACTTTCCATACCCAAATTTGAAGCGTGTGTATACAACAAACACCACACAACTGGTTGCTTCGGCAATAACCGATGCTAATGCTGCACCAGAAATACCCATTTTAGGCAATCCCCAATGCCCAAATATCAGAGCATAGTCAAGCACAATATTTACAACCACCATTATTGAAGTAGTAGCTGTAATTACCTTTGTTTTGGCAATTCCTACGTAAAACGAGTTAAAGGAGTAATTTACAAAAGCAAATAGTAGCCCAAATATTCTATAGTCAACAAATTCTTTACCGGCACCATAAATTGCTGGAGAATCAACAACTAATCCGAGAAAATGTCCAGAATTAAACTTTACTAAAATAATTAGCAGAACAGATATTACAGACAAAAAATAGAAAAGATGCTCAACAACCCGACCTATAGCTCTATGCGCTCCCTCGCCATACCTTCTGGCAATTATTATTTGTCCACCAACACCTGTTCCCCAGCCAATCATAAGCAGAACATGGTAGAATAACCCTCCAATGACTCCACCTCCTAGTGCAACCTCGCCTAAACGTCCCAAGAAAGCGGTATCGGTAACGTTCAGAATGTTCTGCGCTATACTACCAAGAATAATAGGATAAGCCACACCCCATATTTGACGGGTAGATATTTTTGAGAGCATATAATTTACTAATGCTTAAAGTGAAAAAAATATTTGGCAATTGATAATGGGGCTTCATGCATCCCATTATCAATTAACCAAATAACCAAACAAATATTCTTAAAGTTTTTCCTCGAAATACTTAATAATCTTATCAATCAAATGAACCCTATCCTTTCCCATTACGTTATGGTCATGCTGAGGATATACAAAGAAATCAACCTGAACACCGCTCTTTATAAACTCATGTATTAGCGTTAAGCTATGCTGCATTACAACGGTTTTATCCATATCATCGTGGATAATTAGCAGATTACCTTTTAGATTTTTTACATGGTTTTTTAAATCGGCATTTTTATATCCCTCAGGGTTTTCATCTGGCATATCCATGTAGCGTTCGCCGTACATAATCTCGTAGAACTTCCAATCGGTAACAGGTCCACCCGCAACGCCAACCTTGAATTGGTCTGCGGCTTTCAGCATCATCGAAATAGTCATAAATCCACCATAACTCCAGCCATGCACACCAATTCTTTCAGAATCAACATAACTTAAACTCTTTAGGAATTTTAAACCAACCAATTGGTCAGAAACCTCTATAGTGCCCAAGTTGCGATGTATTGCTTGTTCAAAATCTGCCCCACGGTTTGATGTTCCTCTATTATCGAGCGTAAACAGAATAAAACCTTTATTGGCCATGTACGATTCCCATAAACGTGAACCACCCATCCACGAGTTAGTTACAAGTTGAGAATGAGGGCCACCGTATACATAAACAACCACAGGATATTTCTTTGCTGGGTCAAAATTTATAGGTTTTACAATTCTTCCGTACAAAGTAGTTCCATCATCAGCCTTTAAATTTACTAACTCTGGAAGTGGCACATCGTAACCATTGTAGGGATTTGATGCGGTAATTATATTCTTAACAATTTTACCTGAAGTAGAGTACAAATCCACCTTGTTCGGAACTGCTATGCTGGAATAGAAATCGACAAAATACTTGCCATCAATGCTTACCCGTGGGTAGTGAGTTCCTTCTCCGCTTGTCAATTTAACAATGTCGCCCTTTTTAGTATTTAAAGCATAAAGGTGGCTTTCAATTGGGTTCTCCTTGGTTGCTGTAAAATATAAAACACCAGCCTTTACATCGTTTTTAACAACGCTGGTAACCTCCCACTCGCCTTTCGTTAATTGCTTTAGGAGAGTTCCATCGGTTTTGTAGAGGTAAATATGATTCCATCCATCACGTCTGCTATTCCAAATAAACTGGGTTGAATCGTTTCCAATAAATTCAATCGGTTTAGAGGGCTCAACGTACTGCTCATCCTTTTCCTCAAAAAGCGTTGCAATAAAATTGCCAGTTGTTGCGCTATACTTATTCAATTTTAAATGGTTTTGCTCACGGTTCAGAATAGCAATGTAAATTGATTTTTCATCGGGGCTCCATGCAATATTGGTTAAATACTGCTCCTTTGGCTCCCCTGTTTTAATTGCAATGGTTTGTCCGCTTGCAACGTTATAAACGTTAAGGGTTACCTCATGACTTTTCATTCCAGCCATAGGGTACTTAATATTCTCCACCGATGCTATTCGCTGAGTAATATCAACTAAAGGGTAATCGGTAACCATTGTTTCATCCATCCTATAGTAAGCAATGTAGTTGTTCTTGGGCGACCAAAATATCCCCTTATTAACGCCAAACTCGTTCCTATGAACCGATTGACCATTCACAATTCCAAGTTTACTATCCGATGTAATTTGCTTAACCTCATCGTTACTATTTATCAGAAAGAGGTTATTATCGATAGTATAGGCTAACTTTGAGTTATCAGGGCTCAAATCCCAGTTGGCAGAATTCTCAACAACCTTAAGTTTACGCTCAACCAGTTTTGTTTTGGTATTAAAAAAGATAAAGTATGGCGATGAGAAAATTTGAACAACTTCCCTATTAACCCATTTGTAATTTAACCGTTTTAACTCTGGCAAACTATTCGATTTTAAAATCTGGTTCAAATCCTTTAAAACCAATAAGTCCAATGCCTTGCCCGAAGGTACAGCAACTTCAACAACCTTATCGCCATCAATGTAAGTATAGGACGATACATCAATCCTCCAATCGAAACCGCTTAGCGATTTTGGACCAAACTCCAAGCGTTGCTTAAGCACAGCCTGCTCTAATGTTATCTGTTTTTGCTGAGCAAAAACACCCAAGCACAAAACAACTAAAAAGAGCGCAATAACAATTCTTCTCATCATTCAAATATTTTAAAATTGCCACTAATATCGATATAAAATGGTAGAGTTTTGACAACAAAAATCAGTTTTAGTTTATTGTTAATAAAAGATTTGACCACAATATTTTAAAATGCCTGAAAAACAGCTATATTTACTCAATAATATGATTTAACTTCCTAAAATTATAGTGTTAATGGGAGTTTTATCGATGTTACTTTTGATAATTCATTTATTTTTTATTACTTGCACTAAACTTTTGAGATATTGTAAAATGCTAGCATATAGACTGATAAAAATAGCCACCATATCTTTTGCATTAATTTTATTGTTCGGTTGTAAGTCCTCTGAAAATAAAGATAGAGCTCCTCTTGTTGCCGATGAGCCTGCTGATACCTTATCGACTCTTATTAAATTCGACAATTCTGTTTTTCCATTGCCCTCTCCTTGGCAAGTTTCTTCACTCATAAAAAAGCTAAACCTACCATATAACGATAAATTTGTTAACAAACCTGACAACTATCAAAAATATACCACATCGTTCAAGCAGTCGCTTAATCTTGGCATATATGGTACCGATTTAAGTTACCTGAACATCTACGAAAAAATACAGGAGTCGGTTAGTTACCTTGGTACAATAAAGAAACTTAGCGAGGAGCTTGGAGTTACTCAAGCATTTGAGCCAGAAGTTTTTGAATCTATTGAACGGAATATTAACAACAGAGATTCCCTAACCCGAATAATTGCCAGAGCTTACGCTAATTCCGATTTCTACCTAAAAACAAACGACAGGCATGATATTGGCGCCCTAATAATTGCTGGCGGATGGATTGAAAGCATGTATTTGCTTACTCAAATAGTTCAGGAAAACAACAATAGAGAAATAATAAACAGAATTGGCGAACAGAAACACCCTCTCGATAACCTAATTGAACTTTTAACACCATTCTACTACAAATCCAGTGAGTTTTCATCATTAATAGATGATTTAATTGATATTGCTTACGAGTTCGACGGGGTTATATACTCCTACACTTACCGTGAGCCTAAAATTGACCCTGAACACAACTTAATTATTATAAATAGCCAGTCGAGAGTTATAATGTCAGAATATCATATTCAAATTATAAGCAAAAAGATTGGCGCATTACGTAATAAAATTGTTGAATAACCTTTAAGCTATGCTAAAGCGATTACTTATATTCTTATCGTTTATTGTTTTTTTACCCAGCATCAGTAATGCTCAAATAGAGCAATTGGAAAATATA
>CAZTVY010000034.1:0-14133 GCA_964617235.1 uncultured Rikenellaceae bacterium
CTTACCAGAACACTAAAAAATTATGCCGAGGAGGCAGGAATGCTCTCAAAACTAAAATTTGATATTAACGGCGACGATTTCCGGGAAGGATTAACCGCAGTAATATCTGTCAAGGTTCAAGAACCTCAATTCGAAGGGCAAACAAAAACTAAACTTGGAAACCCTGAAGTTAGTCTATCTGTTGACCAAGCAATGAGCGAGGCTTTAGCAAATTACCTTGAGGAAAACCCCAAGGATGCTCGCAATATTGTTCAAAAGGTAATTTTGGCCGCCACCGCTCGTCACGCAGCTCGTAAGGCTAGAGAGATGGTGCAACGTAAAACCGTTCTTTCTGGCTCAGGTTTACCAGGAAAACTATCGGATTGCTCTGAAAGGGACCCTTCCCGTACAGAAGTTTTCCTTGTAGAGGGTGATTCCGCAGGCGGAACCGCAAAGCAAGGCCGCGATAGAAGTTTCCAAGCTATTCTTCCATTAAGAGGTAAAATCCTTAATGTTGAGAAAGCAA
The DNA here is from genome assembly GCA_964617235.1 of uncultured Rikenellaceae bacterium. GTDB lineage: Bacteria > Bacteroidota > Bacteroidia > Bacteroidales > Tenuifilaceae > SB25. The sequence continues at coordinate 506 of CAZTVY010000034.1, forward strand.
TGCAGTACAGAATTCTGGAGAATGAGGAAATAAAGAATATCTATACAGCATTTGGGGTTAGCATTGGTACCGATGAAGACAGCAAAGCACTCAATGTTTCGGGGCTTCGCTATAACAAAATCATTATCATGACCGATGCCGATGTTGACGGTAGCCATATCTCAACGTTAATTTTAACATTCTTCTTCCGATATATGATTGACCTAATCAATAAGGGTCACGTGTACATTGCCACTCCACCATTATACCTAGTAAAAAAAGGGAAAGAGGAACGCTACTGCTGGAACGAAGAAGAACGACTAAAAGCAGTAGAAGAGATTGGAAAAGGGAAGGACGGTTCAGTTCATGTTCAGCGCTACAAAGGTCTCGGAGAAATGAACGCAGAGCAATTATGGGATACAACAATGAACCCTGCAACCAGAATCTTACGCCAAGTAACCATTGAAAGTGCGGCCGAAGCCGATAGAATTTTCTCAATGCTAATGGGCGACGAAGTTCCACCACGTAGAGAGTTCATCGAAACTCATGCAAAATATGCTAAAATTGATGCTTAACTGCATTTATCAATACAAAGAAGGCTGCAAATTTGCAGCCTTTATTTTTGTCCTATTACTAGGTCCATTTGCTTGACTAAAGTTCCTGTTGATTCATATAACCACTTTACGGCAATGGGTGCTCCATTTATATAAAATATTCTGCCAGCAACATCTCCATTGGGATAAAATGTAGTCCAAATCCCATTATGTTTATCGTTAATGTAAGAACCTATCAACAATAAACTGCCATTTTTATCATAGTAAAACCATCGACCATTGGCTTTCCCTGAAGAATAGTTCCCTATTTGCTTAAACAGACCATTATCATGATATACAATCCATCTTCCGTCAAAGAGGCCATCCTTAAATCCTCCATTGGAGTAAATTTGACCATTTGGATAGTAGCTCACCCAATCGCCATTTTTCTTATCCTTTAAGTAACGCCCTCTCTCCATTATCAATCCATTCTCAAAAAAAGAAAAAAATTCGCCCTCCTGAATTCCATGATTAAAGTTTAAGGTTTCACTTACAGAGCCATTCTCAAAATAGCCAACTAATATTCCATTAATTTCTCCATCAACATAAAAAGCCTTACGTTGAAGTCTTCCGCTTTTATAATAGGTGTAAAGTGTGTCAATATACTTTCCATTCTTTTTTGTACCAAGATAGTTAAGTTCTCCTGTATCATAATAAGTCTTCCAAATTCCATTCAGGGTATCATTTCTATACTCAGAAACCAACCTTAAATCACCCGAAGTAGAGTAAACCACAGAAATTCCATTTAACAAACCATTTAAATAAGAAGATTTAGAATCTATTTGACCATTTGAATGATAAGTAATAAGGGTATCCGTAAGTTTATTATTCTCATACTCCCCAGTTTGATACAACGTGCCATCTGAGTTCCAAAAGGTAAAACTCCCTTTTTTTTCACCTGACTTGTAGTTAAAAAGACTCTTTCTTGCACTAGAGGAGTAGTATGTAATCCAAACACTATCAGGCTTACCATTTTTATAAAATCCTTCCTGAAAAACTCTGCCATTGTCAAAATAGAGGATATACCTTCCTTCTCGAATAGAATCAGTTCCAACAATAAAACCTTGGTATTTCTCTTTTGTTAATCCATTAACGCCAACGCTTTCAACTGAAAAAAAACTCTTCTGCCCCATCAAAATGACGGAGTGCAAAAAAAAGAATATTAATACAAAATATTTCAGCGCATTAAAGATTAATTATGTCTGGTTGTATCGGGAACTGACAATGTACGAGAATCTTTATTAACTACATCAATAACTATTTGAGCACCTTCCAATGGATATTTCGGGCCATAATCAACAATTGCTGCTAGTGCATACTGTCCAGTTGGTAATTCATTAGGCAAAACCAATTCAATTGCTCTTGTCATTTTGGGATAAATCTCCAATTCTTGGGGTTTAAATTGTTTTTCTTCCGCTGTAGCAATATTCGAAGCCAAAAGAAAAACTTTAAACTTGGTCACCTTATCACCAATATTCTCAATTGTAGCAGAAAACTTTCGGTTGATATCACCAAGTTGAGTTACTTCAGAAAAATTGCTTATTTTCAAACTATGATTAGTATTTGACTTTGGTGACTGAGATAGAAGCACTCCTATTCGACCAGTAACGGTAACTCCTGCTCCCAAAGTTTTATCGACACTCCATGATGTTTGCTCTGTTGCTGGCTGAATATATAGCATACACCATGCAGATCCGTAATCCTCGCCAGGAACCAACATTGTTATTTGAATCTGAATATCATCACCTGGATTTACATCAAAAAAAGAAGGATTAATGTTGACCCAATTTGCGCAGGATCTCTTTGATGAATTTGGAGGCAAAACAACTAACTCACCCTTGCTATTTGGCAAAAAATCAGAAATCGAAATTACAAAAGATGTTTTTTTATTACTATGGTTTTTAACTGATATGGTTTTTGTTTGATTCATCGATGGCTCCGCATCAAATTCAAGTTTAACAGGTGCAACTTCAAAATCTTGTCCCTTTAAATCCTGGAAACCAAGAATTAGAGGTATAGTCAAGAGAATTAGTTTAAAGTTATTTATTGTCATATTCTTTAAAATTGATATGAAGATTCCGTTACGAAAATAAAACAAAAAAAAGTAATACAAAACTTATTCCATAAAATAATTAGTCCAAATTCTTTTTAATATATTTTAAGTTATTTTTTTCAATATTAAAAACTTTAACTAAGTTTGAACTAAATAATTAAAAAATTAATAATTGAAAACACAAGTCCAATTATTTATATTTTTTTTGACATTAACATTTGCTATAAACAAAAGTTATGCCCAAGAAATATCTGTGCTTCCTTCACAAAAACAGAACGAAGTCGACCGATATAAAGAGTTAGTATCCAGATACAAACAAGCAGACAATGCACAACAAGCAGCATTTTACCTTAATAAAATTGCTTTTATATATTGGGAAAACGGAAATATCAAGGAAGCAATAAACTACTTTCAGGAAACCGTACCTTTAAACGAAAAAGTCAGAAATTATAACGATATTAAAGCAGTTTACAGTAATATCGCATTAATTTATGCTGATATTGATAGGCTTGATCTTACCCTCGATTACTTTTACAAAGCCTTGGATGTTAGAAAAAAAATGAATAGTAAGTTTGAAGTTGCTGCAGGATTAATTGATGTTGCTTACATCCATACAGCTTTGAACCAAACAGAAAAAGCAATTCAACTCCTTAACGAAGCCCACTCATTATCGCAGGAAATTAACAATCCAAGGTTAATACTAAACTGCCTTAAACTACTTGCTCAGAATTACGACAAAATGGGTAACACTGCGAAAGCCAACGAATTCACAAGCAAATTCGCCACGTACGAAAAAATGCTTGAAACTCAAAGTATAAAAACAGAGGCAGAGGTTAAAATTAGCCAATCACAAGCGGAAGCCGAAAGGGAAAAAATGCAACGTGCACAGCAGGAATTGCTGATGAGTCTAAGAGAATTACAATCTAAAGCAAAGCAAGATTCTCTAACATTTGTTGTAATGACCAAACAGGATAGTTTAAAAAAAGCAGAAGAGGATGCATTGAACAAGCAGCGAGAAATTGTAATATTAACCCAGAAAAGAGAGCTTCAAGAAACAAAACTAAGGGAGCAAGAAGCCCAATCAAGAGTACAACAATTAATTATATATTCAGCCTTTATTTTTCTTGCTGTAGTTTTTGTAGCAACAATTGCAATTTATAAAAACTATAGAGACAAGAAAAAAGCCAATCAACTTTTGAATCTTCAAAATATAGAAATTCAAAACCAACGAGACCATATCCAGAAGCAAAACGAAAACATCAATAAAAGTATTAACTACGCTCAAGGTATCCAAAAAGCACTATTACCACCTCAAACTAGTTTACAAGAAATATTTGCAGAATCCTTTATATTTTTTAGACCTAGAGATATAGTAAGTGGCGACTACTATTGGTTTAAAGAATTAACAATAGGCTACGGGCAAGATGAAAAGAATGGAAAGGTTGCTGTTGCAGCAATTGACTGTACAGGACACGGTGTACCAGGTGCATTCCTTTCGATGATTGGGTATAACCTACTCGACGATATAGTTTATAGAGGAATAAACAAACCTGGCGAAATATTAAAAGAACTAAATAATGGTATAAGAAGAACTTTAAGACAGGATGAAACAGATAACCGCGATGGTATGGATATGGCTCTTTGTGTTGTTGATACCAAAAGTAAAGTGGTTGAGTTTTCTGGTGCAAAAAATCCGCTTGTATATGTTGCGAACGACGAGGTATTCCGAATTAGGGGCGATAAAGAATCAATAGGTGGAGGTATGGGTTATATGGAAAACGATTTCACAACTCACTCCATACAAATTGAGCATCCAACATGGTTTTATATGTTCTCCGATGGCTTTATTGATCAGTTTGGAGGTGCAGATGGTAGAAAATATATGATTAAAAATTTTATTGACTTCTTGGCAAGCATATCAATACTTCCTCCAGATCAACAACGAGAAATGCTTAAAAACACCCTAAAAGATTGGCTAGGAACTAAATACACACAGGTTGATGATATTTTAGTTCTTGGATTTAAAGTAATGCCTTAAAACAACTTATACAACATTAAAACTTATATTTTCGTGTATCCTTAGGAAACTTTCATCAAACAACTATTAAAAAATTACAAATTCAGCACCAAATAGTTGCATTTTCAAATAAAAAAATTTTATATTTACATTAATTTTCAAAATATAACAGAAAATAATATTAATCAACTAATACACAGAAAAATGAAAAAGGTACTAGCTGGAGCATTATTATTGCTTCTTTCACATTTTGGATATTCACAAACAGTATCGGATCAGGCTGTTGTTCCTGTTTCAGTTACGTTGAATGCCATTTTGCGTTTAACTGTTACTTCAGGTGGCAATATTGTGTTTGTTGTTAACACTGTAGATCAGTACACAAATGGTATTGCTACATCACCTAGGACTACAACAACTTTCAGGGTTTCTTCAACAAGAAACTTCACTGTAACCATGGTTCCTGAAAACAACACTCATTTTGTTGGAATTCAAACTAATAACACAACAAACTTTCCTATAACTAATGTTGGAATTGTTTGTGCAGGAACTAGTGGAGTAGTTATACCCGCTGCAGTAGCACCGCTTCTTGCAACTCAAACAATTGTAACTAGCCCTGCAGCCGCAAATGCATCGTATACCATTGGTTGGGAGTTAGCAACAAATGCTGTTGTAGGTGCAAGCACGTTGCTTTCTCAAAGCATTCCAGCAGACGTTTATGTTAACAACATGTTCTTAACATTAGCTCCTCAATAGGGATAAAGCATGATTAATAAGTAGAGCCAAACGATTTAATCCGTTTGGCTCTATTAATTAGATTTACAAATAAAAGAATGAAACACGTTACAAAATTCTTCTTTCTATTTTTATTATCATTATACATTTTTACCACATCGACAGCTCACGCTCAAACAGGAACAGTGAGAGTAAATGGTGGTGGAGTTCAGTTTTTTTTTACAGCATACAATCAATATTCTTCGGGGGTAACCCTCACTAACAGAAACATAGTTAAAATTAATTATACCTTTGCGACGCCACCGTTAAATTGGCAACTTAGAGTAAAGTCGGATTACCCCTCAATTATGTCGGCCAATGGAAGCACTCCAGATATTGCAAACCTAACATATTTAAAAGTAAATGTGGAGGGCACTCCTACGATTACGCCTGCGGGCAACACAACAGTAATTATAAACGGTGCTTTTTACGTTGACCACCTAACACCTCAAGTCCTTGTTTCAGGAACAGGTAATGGTAATTTCGAAGTTAATATGAGCATATCTTACTCCTTTGGCTTTCCTCCTCCTTCGCTTATAAACATCCCCTGGGGTTTGTATTATACAAACTTGACTTTTATCTTAGAGTATTTTTAAACTGAAAAGATTATTATCTTTACTGAAACATGAGAATTAAATAAATGACAACCGTAGTAAAATATTTTCTCTCCTTTTTATTTCTTTTGTGGAGTTGCCATTTATCCTTTGCTCAGTATTATATTCAACAAACTCAACCCAACATTGAGGCAAAATTTACACGTCACTCGCTTGAAGCTAAAGCAAAGCAAACTTTTTTTAATGTTTTAAAAATTAAAAACAACTCTAACCGACCTGAGAATTTTATTTTAAATATTACCGTACCTCAGGGTTGGAATGTAATTGGAAAAGACAAATTTGAAATTAACATAAATCCACTCGATTCAATTATTGTACCATTAAGAATAGCAATAGCTGGGAATGTTAGAGGAGATATTGGCTATAGCGTTATTGCATCTATTTCCGATACTAGAGGTAATACCATCAAGAATGAGTATTGCTTTGTAAAAATACCAAGAGAAACTGACCTAGTAGTAAAATTCTCTAATAGAATTTTTTATCTCGACCCAATTTCAAATACAACTGAATTTAGTGTGCAAGTAAGCAATAAGGGAAACAGAGAAGAATTAGTGAATTTTATTTTTGATGGGAATCGTTTACTCAGCGTGAATTCGGAAAAAACAAATTTATTTGCTAAAGATATAATAGTCCCACCGTTTACAGATACATCGCTTACATTTGATGCCAGATTACTTTTTGTTGAACACCAAGGTAAAGAGATGTTCAGTCTTGCCACAAAAATTACAACAATAGATACTGTTTACAATAATACATTGTGGTTCAAATTATTGAAATCAGAATTTAAGAATAACGTCCCCTCTTCCGAAAAACCTTTAAGAATGGAATTTTATGCACAAGGACTATTGGATGCATATATATCCCCTACTTACTCTTTACTACTAGAGGGTAAAACTCTTTTCAAAGGAAACTCTGATATTTACTATTATTACAGAAATTTTGCTTCGCAAAAAAATGAAGACTTATACAAGTATAATAGAATGTATATCGGAAGCCATATCGGTTCATGGACACTCGAAGTTGGTGATAGTTATCGCTCTATTGAAAGTCAAATGTCGGGTAGAGGTGGATATATAGCCTACGAAAATAATAGAGTAAAAGCAGAAGCCATAGTAAACTCAAATGAATTAACTGATTTTGAGAATATTGGAGGAACCCTTAAGGTTAACCTAAATAAAAAAACCTTTCTCTATACAGGAACAGCCCTCAGCGAAAATAAAAGCAGCAACTTTTCTTCCAAACTTGGTTTACTAGGTGCGGGGTTTTCTTTAAATCGACGACACAACTTCTACCTTCAAGGTTCTTTAAATCAGATAACAAGGGGGGAAACACCAGCAATAAACAATGAATATGGATGGGAATTTAACTACAATTCAAACTACAAAAAAATTTCTTCAATAGTTAGGGCAAAATATGGTAGCGAACAATACTATAGTCCATACGGAGGCAGATTAGAATTGTTTAGTATTATTACATGGCAAAAAAATCCTACAAATCAATTTCAATTATACTTTTCAGAAAACCATAATAATGTTTCAAGAATTGATATTGATGAATACTTAAAACTAGGCTATTTAAAATCAAGAGAGGGAAAACTACTTTTCAGACACTTAGTTAACAGTGATGTAGAAGTATTTGCAGGGCCTGTTCTTTTAAACTATAAATCATCAGATATATATAATTTCCCTGTAGATCAATATTTCTCAAGCCTGAATTCTAAAGCAACTTTAGGTGCTAGGATTAAAAATTCCTCGGGTACCGCCGTATTAATGCCATCAATCGAGGTTGCTTGGGCAAATGTTACAAACAACCCATTCATAAACACTGACAGTTTAAGTAAAAACCGAAAATCGTTTGGATACTACAATCTTGCAGTAACATTTAGGAGCAGGTCATTTCTTATTCTCGCCTTTTTTAATTCAGGACCCAGATCGTTATATGACCAAGTTAACTACCTCCAAAACAGTAAGCAGAGTAGGAAGTTACAATTTATTCCAACCTTTGATAGATTTGTATACAAGGATATAGTTAAGGTTCAAGTAGGATTAAACTACACCAATGATATGATGATCAAATCTAGGTATACAAATATTATTGGACAAGTAAACTGGTATTTGCCGAGAGACTGGGAATTTCAAGCCCTAGGGGTCTATTCCTTACAACACAGAATGAACTATCAGGATCTTCTTGAAACCTACCAAAACTTATATCTAGAGTTAGGGATAAAAAAAGACTTTAACATTAATCAACCAAGAGTCAGATACCACGATATTGAGTTAAGTTTTTTCAAAGATTTCAATGGCAATTACTTGAAAGACGAAAATGAGCCTGGAGTGAAAAACGTACTTGTAAGTATGGAGAAGACTAGCAGTGAGGCTGTTGGGAGAATTCCTGGGGACTTCTATGGTGGTGAGTTAATCTCCGATAATACTGGAAATGTTTCTTTCGAAGATATACCTGAAGGAATCTATAAAATTAGCTATAACCCCGTTGGAAGTGACTTAGGCAGTTATAGTAAAGCCAAAGATGACATTGAACTTAGAGTGAATCGATCGGGGAAATATTTTTTCCCATTTGTTGAGAAAAATAAAGTTTTTGGGAAAATTGTACTTAATCGTAGCCGACTATCCGGTTTAGGTAAAGTCGATATCTCTAACATTAGAATTACGGCAACTGATAGTAGAGGTAATACATTCTCCACATTAACCGACAAAGAGGGAGGATTTATAATTTACGCACCTGTAACCGACGAATACATTGTCAACATCAACAATATCTTTTACGAAGACTTTGACTTAAGACAAAACAATTTCAAGGTTCAGTTTAATGGATACAAGCAGTTTGAAGTTAATTTTGTTTTCGATGAAAAAATTAGAAGGATTAACTTTAGCCCATCAACTCAGGATAATCTGGCCGAAGGGGTACTACAAATTCGTAGAACCAATTTACGCGGTACTATTAAAGATGCAACAACACTTAACCCGTTAAGAGCAAGAATTAACTTGGTTAATACAAAAAACAACTCTATTGTTTCTTCAGTTTATTCTAACCCTCAAACTGGCGACTATAGCCTTTCATTCTTAGCTGACGATATATATCTATTGGAAATTGTTGCAGATGATTATTGGTACTTCTCCGAGAACTTAAACTTAAACCAAGTAACAACTTTCATGAATGTTACAAGGGATATTTTGTTGAAGCAAATATCTATTGGATCAAAAATGGAACTAAACATAAAATTTGTTGAGATCAACCAATCAACATTGGGCCCTGAAACAGTTGCGGAACTTAATAGATTGCTTCACATTTTAAAGGATAATAGCAATATTAAGGTTGAGATACAAGGTCACTGTGATGACTTAGAAGCTATCAACAATCCACAAATTGGTGAAGAGCGAGCAAAATCAGTTGCTAAATACCTTGTTGAAAATGGCTTCAGCAATTTACAGGTAAGAGGCTTTGGGAATACCTCTCCTATCGCTCCTAGCGATTCAGAAGAAAATAGAACATTGAATAGAAGGGTTGAGATTGAAGTTATAAGTAAATAACGGCACTTCTCTTGTCATTGCAATTAATTGGTTAATTATGAAAATTAATTTCTCAAAATATCAAGGAGCCGGAAATGACTTTATAATCATTGATGATAGAGAAAAACTATTTCCTGTTTCAACCGAATTAATTAACAAACTTTGTAACAGACATTTTGGGATAGGTGCCGATGGACTTATGCTTTTGAGCAACACATCCGATGGAGATTTCCTTATGCGCTACTTTAATTCCGATGGGAATGAATCGACAATGTGCGGAAATGGCGGACGTTGCATTACTCATTTTGCCAACAAACTTGGTATAATTGAATCTTCGACTGTTTTCTGGGGTATCGACGGAGTTCATAATGCAGAATTAACTGATAAAGATTATGTTCGATTAAAAATGAAGGACGTCGAAGAAATTGAAATAATTGACGATAACTACTTCATCGATACTGGCTCTCCACATTACGTAAGTTTTGTACGCGATGTTGATGCTGTTGACGTTTACCGTGAAGGTAAGCTAATCCGTCAATCTGTTAATTTGAGCAATGGTGGCACAAACGTGAACTTTATTCAGGTGATTGAAGATGACACTATTAAAATAAGAACTTTCGAAAGAGGCGTAGAAGCAGAAACCTTGGCATGTGGAACAGGTGCTGTAGCCTCAAGCATTGCATACGTTCAATATTTCGAAATAGATAAGAATAGAATTAAACTTATTGCCCCCGGCGGTGAACTACTTGTAACTTTTGACAGAAAAGACTCCACTAATTTCAACAATATTTGGCTGGAAGGACCTGCAAAGCACGTTTTTGATGGTACAATAGATGTCTCTCAGATATGATACCTTCTGGTATTTGAGGCTGAACAAAATTCATTACCTTTGTCTTCCAAAATAAGAAGATATGAAGCCGTTGAGATTTGATGAAACATCCGACACTCCAGAGGTTAATTTAGACAAAGATAGAGGGAGGTTTGAGTTTTACGGAAAGTCGATGCCCGAAGATCCCAATGAGTTTTTCATGCCAATAATCGAATGGTTTAAGGTTTATGTAAGCAATCCTAACAAAGAGACAGTACTTATCTTTAAAATGGATTACTTCAATACTGCTTCATCTAAAAAAATACTCGAAATACTCTCACTTCTGATTGAAATTCACAAGAAAAAAATGTCGGTCATTGTAAACTGGCATTATCGAAACAACGATGACGACATGAAAGAAACAGGTGAAACATTCTCAGAAATCATTCATATTCCGTTCCGAATTACTCCATACTAAAATATAGCCCCTCAACAAAGGGGTTTTGTTTTTTTAGTTAAAAATGACATTTTTTCATTGATTGTGTCAACTCAAAATGTTATTGACTTTTAAATAACTGAAAAACTGGCATAAAGGTGGTTAATGAATGTTAATTCAAAGCCTTTTACTATACCAGGAATAAGTTTTGTTTGTTATTTAGTAAAACAAAAACTTTAAAATTTGTAGTATATGAAAGGTCAAAAATTTATCATCCCAATCATATCCGCTATTCTTGGTGGAGTTATTGCTGTAGCAATTAGCAATTACATTTTTAAAGGTAATGCAGAGCCTATTGCCGCAGCCGATAAAGTTGAAAAGGTTTACCTTACAAAAACCTTTACTGGCGATTCTAACTCAACGGATTTTACCGTTGCTGCAGAAAGAACTGTTGATGCGGTAGTTCACGTAAAAACAGCTTATACTGTAAATAATACTTACACTTTTGGTGACCCTTTCTTCGATTTATTCTTTGGCCCACAAAGAAATATCAAACCACAACCAGTTCAGGCTTCAGGTTCAGGAGTAATACTTACCCATGATGGTTTTATTGTTACCAACAACCACGTTATTGATAATGCTGATGAAATTGAGGTTGTACTAAACGATAAACGTACATTTAAGGCAAAACTCGTTGGGCGAGACCCAAGCACGGATATTGCCTTGCTTAAAATTGATGCAAACGACTTACCGTATATACCTTTTGGCAATTCCGATGAGGTTAAGGTAGGCGAATGGGTGCTTGCTATTGGCAATCCGTTTAACCTGAATTCCACCGTAACTGCTGGAATTATTAGCGCAAAAGCCCGTAACATTCAAATTCTGAACGAACAGTATGCCATTGAATCGTTTATTCAAACCGATGCTGCGGTAAACCCTGGGAATAGCGGTGGGGCTTTAGTAAATCTAAAGGGTGAACTTATAGGAATTAATACTGCAATTGCATCCAAAACAGGCTCCTATGCTGGATATTCATTTGCAGTACCTGTGTCGATTGCGAAAAAAATTGTAACCGATTTAATTGAGTTTGGCGAGGTTCAACGAGCAATTCTTGGAGTTGGTATAAACGAACTTACCGAAGAACTTGCAACAGAAAAAGGTATCAAAGAAATTAAAGGTGTATACATTGGGCAAGTATACGAGAAAGGTGCTGCAGAAAAGGCTGGAATTCAGGCTGGAGATGTTATACTATCTATAAATGGAGTAGATGTAAATAGTTTATCTCAACTTCAAGAACAGATAAGTAAATACCGCCCAAATCAGCAGGTAGATGTTGTTGTAAACCGTAATAACAGCAAAAAACACTTTACAGTAACGCTTACGAATCTCAAAGGAGGCTTCGATGTTATAACAACAGATTCAATCCTTGAAAAACTTGGCGCAAAATTCTCCGAAGTAACCGATAAACAAAAAATGGAACTTAGAATAAGCGGAGGTATGCAGGTTACAGAGATAGTGGATGGTGCAATTAAGGAAAGCGGTATCAAAAAAGGATACATAATAACAAGAATTAACCGCGCTCAAATAAACAGTACCGAGGATTTAAAGAGAATTATTGAGATATCGTCGGGAGCAGTCTTGGTTGAAGGAGTTTATCCAAATGGCACTAGAGTAGCATACGCTTTAAATCTCGAATAAAATATTTATCAACATAAACGAAACAAAACTAACCCGGTTTCCGTTCTACGATAACATCGTTTAATGGATTCCGGGTTAAATATCTTTAAAATAGTTATGTTGTAAAATATTTAACTTGAAATTGATTTGAATTTGCCATAACTTCGCATAAAATTTCGCATAAAGTAGATGAGACAGCTAAAAATCACAAAATCAATCACTAACAGAGAGAGCGCTTCGCTTGATAAGTACTTACAGGAAATTGGAAAGGAAGACCTTATCACAGTTGAAGAAGAAGTAGAATTAGCGCAGCGCATTAGGAAGGGTGACCAAGCAGCATTAGAAAAACTTACCAGAGCAAACCTTCGTTTCGTTGTATCGGTGGCTAAACAGTACCAAAATCAGGGCTTAAGCCTACCCGACCTTATCAACGAAGGAAACCTTGGTTTGATTAAAGCTGCGGAGAAGTTTGATGAGACCCGTGGTTTTAAATTTATCTCATACGCAGTATGGTGGATTCGTCAGTCAATTCTTCAGGCATTAGCTGAACAATCAAGAATTGTACGTTTACCATTGAACCAGGTTGGTTCTTTAAATAAAATCAACAAGGCTTTCTCGAAATTTGAGCAAGAGTTTGAGCGTACCCCATCGCCAGAGGAATTAGCAACTTTGCTAGAACTTCCAAAGGAAAAGGTTAACGACACATTACGTGTTAGTGGACGTCACGTTTCTGTTGATGCTCCATTTGTTGACGGTGAGGACAACAGTTTATTGGACGTTCTTATCAACAACGATTCTCCAAATGCTGACCGTGGCTTAATTAACGAATCGTTAAGCCGTGAAATTGACCGCTCATTAGCAACTCTTACCGAAAGAGAGCGCGATATAGTTAAACTGTTTTTCGGAATTGGTTGCCAAGAAATGACACTTGAGGAAATTGGCGAAAAGTTTGGTTTAACACGCGAAAGGGTTCGTCAGATTAAAGAAAAGGCAATTAGAAGATTGCGTCACACTTCAAGAAGTAAATTATTAAAATCATACTTAGGATAAACAGAAAACCCGCTTTAAAGCGGGTTTTTCCTTATCGTTACAATTAAAAACTATTTACAATCCTTGCACTCCTCAAGATTCCTATTGTAAATTGCCATTGCCT
>CAZTVY010000035.1:0-7279 GCA_964617235.1 uncultured Rikenellaceae bacterium
CAATTCTAGAATATGTAAACCTTTGAACCAAAATCGAGGGTTTTGTAAACCGCCTCTAAATCCTCATCGTTCATTCTTATACAGCCGTGCGTTACAGGCATACCAAGGAAACGCTTATAAATAGTTCCGTGTATAAGGTAGCCATCGCCAATGCTAAGGGCATAATCGCCAAGTACACCTGCTTCCCAACGGATTGGGTCGTTTTGCGATGGAATTGGTAAACCCTCCTCAACAAACGACCAGTCGGGCCTGCGCCATACGGGATTGGTTACTTTACCAATTATCTTATATAAGCCTTTTGGTGTTTTAAAAATCCATTGGCGTTTATCGTGGCTTTTGAGTAGGGTGTAACTTCCTGTACTACAAAATCCTTCGCGAATTTGTTTCTTATTCTTGTAAAGTTTAAAGCGGTTGTAGGTGGTGTTAACAATAAAATAGGGCTGACTAGGAGTTAGGTTGTTAAACTTTTGAGAATTCTTCTTTATAAGATTATCCAACTTGGCAATCTGTTTCTGGTTCAAACTTACTGTATCGGCAGCAGAGTTTTTGTTCATACCAAGGTAGCTTTCTTTAATACCCGAAAGTGCATAAAGAACGAATACAACAATTAGTAAAATGGAGGTTAAAGTGATTGATAACCCAATAAAGAACCGAAGAACAGGCCGTTTCTTTGCAACTTCAACTTTAGCACTATTATCTGTAACTTGTTCCATAAACTAGCTCCTTGGAATTTTTTTTAGGTTATAATTGCTCGCAATACTGTTGAAATCGAGGATTGAACCCACAATAACAACGGGTGTTCCAACTTGTATTAGGTTGTAAACTTTAAGCATATCGGAATCATTTAGCGCAACACATCCATCGGTCCAATCTGTCCCTTTTCCTCCATCACCGTGAATCTCAATTAGGTTACCAATGTGAGCATTGCGAGGTAATCGGCCAGCGGCTTTGTCCTTGTTGAATCGTTCAATATCCTCGGCATTGGGGTAGTTGAGTAGTAGCGCCCTAAAGTACTTTGTTTTGTTAGATGGAATTCGTGTTTTTACAAGATAAATACCCTCGGGTGTTGCTTTGTCGCCTTTAAGACGTTTGCGTCCCATCCAGTTCTTCCCGAACTCTGCATCGTAGGTATATTTCTTCACTCCCGATTGGTATATATAGAGCTTTCGGGCGAATTTGTCCACAATAATTGCCGTAGATTGGTTTTTCTTGGAGTTTTCAATTGTGCTGTTCACCATCTTTTTCCAGTATGGTTGGGAGCTAAAGTACTCCTCCAAATCGTCGAAAGTTCTTTTGTATGATGATAGCAGAAGATCTTCCGCTTTATTAATTTTAGTTTCGGCTTTGAGGTAGTCTCCTTTCTCAAAATCTAGTTCTGATTCTCGTAGTAACATTCTGCCGTTCGAGATGTTGTTTCTAACTTCGCTGGGTAAAGGAAGTAGATTGAATAGCTTATTTACATTAACGATTAGGCTATTCAACGATTCAATTTTTTCTTTAACAACAATAACGAGGTTTTTAGAGCGCTTTGTAGAACTTTTTGAGGCTTTTTTTGCTATTTCGGCCGATTTTTTGGCAAAACTCTTAACTTTCTCGTAATCCCTAAATAGAATAAACTTATCATTTTGACGGTTCCAATGAACCATAGAAGAGTCGTAGAGTGCTTTGGCCTCTGCATATTGTTTCTTTGAGTATCGTTGGGCTTTGGACTTTGATGCTTGTTGCAGTGATGCAAGGGCATATTCAATTTCACCAACGGGAGGCTTGGGTATTAAATAAACAAACAGAGCGAAAAGGCTTGCCAAAAAGGCAAAAACAATCGAGATAAAAAGAATACGTTTAAATAATCGGCTCATAATGCTGCAAATATCTAAAAAAATCCCCGGGATTATACCCGGGGATATCAAAAAATCTTGAACTAAATACTATCTTTTGCCTTTAACTTTAGCAATAGCATCGTTTAATTCGGTGTTGATTCTGGTAGCGCTATCTTTAGCTGCTTTAATTTTGTTAGAAGCATCCATATATTTACCAGCATCGTACATACCTTTAGCCTCAGCTACAGAAGCCTCAATAGCAGTCATCTCGGTTTTGATTTGCTCAAGAACAGCAGCACCTTCTTTACCACGTGGAGCTTTCTTCATTAATTTGGTGTTTTCCTCAAGAAGAGTAGTCATTTCAGTCATAAGACCTTCAACTTCAACTTTTACTTCTTCTTTTTTAGTAATTGCATTAGCTTGAGCTTGTTTTGTCATCTCAAGAATTCTGTCTAGTTTTTCACTAGCTGGTTTGAATTTCTTGAAAAGTTTTGATTTTTGAACTTCGATGTCAGCCATAACAGCGTTCATTGAATCTTGAATAGCAGTAAATTCAGCAGCAGCATAAACATCAGCTTCTACCATTTTAGCAGAATCAATAGCAGCGTTAGCAGCATCAATTTTTTCTTGTGGAACTTTACCACAGCTAGAAAGAAAAGCAACCATTGTAAGGGCTGCGAATCCAAGTAAAATCTTGTTCTTCATAATCGTTTTGTTTGGGTTTAATTAAAAAATAAAACTTATAAAATAAATTTGAATAGTAATGTTCATTTCTAAAATCAGTGCAAATCTATATTAAGTATTAACACGTTGTTCTTTTTAGAGCGAAAAAATTTTTTAAAAACAGTTAAACAATTTTTAAGTTGCTGTAAATCAATAATAAAATATTTTAACATTCTTGTCAAAATTTGTACTGTACCAACTTGTAATCCTGCTAAAAAACATTAAATTTGGTATAAAAGAGTGCTGTGGAAAAAGTTTATGGCTCAAACATAATTTCACTTTTGCTTATCCTGTGTGCAGTTTACCTGATAAATTATTGGTTTCCTGCATATAAACGATTTGGTAGATGGTTCAGAGCCTCTCTTTACTTATTTGTTTTATTATTTTTAGTTTTTGTTGGTTCATATTTTGATGTTATAAACGTTGATTTTTGTCTTATAGTTTTATTTAGTTTAATTGGATTCTATTGCGGAGCAATACCTTTATTAATCAATTTATTCATAGGAGTACCAGTTTTTACTTTTCTTTTTTTTGACGATGCACGTTTGGAAGTGTTTCTGGGTTTCGCTTTTGCATCATTTTTAGGAATCACTCTTAATCAATTATCCACAAATAGAATACTGACAAGGCACACATGGCTGTTGATAGTGTTTTCAGTTTCCGTTCAACTACTTTCACTCTTTTCAACCTTCAATTATTTGTTATTGGATAATACCGGATGGTTTAAGTTGATTTTATACAACTTAATCTCCGCATTAACACTTTATATTTTTACTCTAGTTGAGTTTCACAAAAGGAACTCGGTGTCTGATACCCGTTATAGGCAGGTTGAGGATAACTACAATTTTTTGCTTGAGCGGGTATCTGGGGCGGTTTTAAGGGTTGATTACTTGGGGAGGATTACCTATGCTAATAAATATTTGCTTGGTTTACTTGGTGTTACATTTCACGAAATTAATGGCAAGCAAGCAGTTGGTTTGGTTTTTAATAAGGAATGCGATGCTAATAGAAGAATTGCGTCTATTATTGATTCTAGCGAAAATAAATGTCGAGGACGTTTTGATTCAGAAATCATTAGTAAAGATGGAAAGTCCGTTTGGTTATCGTGGGACTGTAAAATTGCAGATGAAACCGAACGAATTTTAGAAATACTTTTTACTGGTGTTGATATAACCGAATGGAAAAACACGGCAATTTTAAAAACTTCTTTGGAGCGACGTTTAGAGCAACTTCACCAAGGGATGCTTGATTCTTATGCCCGAGTGGACAAGGAAGGAAGAATAGTTGAGTTCAATGTTGCTTTCTTGAATTTAGTCGGTTATAACGATAAAGAGATTACCTTTTTGACATACAGTGATTTGACTCCTGAAAAATGGCGTATTATTGAAAAAGACATTATTGACAAGCACGTACTTACCCGAGGATATTCCGATTTGTATGAAAAAGAGTATACTAGGAAAGATGGAACTTCTATTCCTGTTGAGTTGAGGACATACATTGTTACGAATTTGGATGGGGATTTTGATGGCTTCTGGGCGCTAATAAGGGATGTAAGTTATAGAAAAGATATTGAGAGTAAGTTGAGGTTGAGTGAGACTTTATACAAGAGTATAGTAGAAAAATCTCCAATGCCTATCATTTTTATCGAGGTTAAGCCCGATGATAATATTTACATAAAGAACTATAACAGTTCTGCGCAAAAAGTTTTTGGGTTTGGAGAGGGTGTTGTTAGTGACGCAAGATTCACAGAAACTATTCCCTTATTGAGTGAAGACAAACTTCTTTCAAAATTATTGAGTACAGCATTGGATGGCGAAGATTTTCGAATTGATTTGTTCAGCATAATAAAAGATAATGTTCAGTTTTATTTTGAAATCAGAGCCTTTCAAGTTGAACCCAGAATGGCTGTGATGATTCTAACAGATATCTCCCTGTTAATGAAGGAGAGGGAACAGCTTGAACTTAGCGAGCAAAAGTTCCGGACTGTCATAACCGAGAATCCAATGGTATTTTTCATGCTGGATAAGAATGGAATATTTACTTTATCGGAAGGGTTAGGGTTGGCTAAACTTGGTCTAAAGCCAGGTCAGGTAGTAGGTTTGTCGGTATTTGATGTTTATAGGGATTTCCCTGAAATAATAGAATCTTCAAAAAAATCGTTAAATGGATTATCTGTAAAGCTAGACCTTAAAGTAGGCGATATATATTTTAATACAGTTTTCACCCCGGTTTTTGATGAAAACAATAAGGTGAAAAATGTGTTGGGTGTTGCTTACGATATAACTTCAAGAATAAATGCCGAAATGGAGGTTGAGCAGAAATCCGATGAGTTGGAACGATATTTTAATAACAGTTTGGATTTGCTTTGTATAGCCGACTTACAGGGATATTTACGCAAAGTTAATCCAGAATGGACTAATTTGTTGGGATACAGTGCTGATGAATTAGAAGGAAAGCGTTTTTTTGATTTTATCCATCCTGATGATATTGAATCCACAAATTTTGCAATTAAGGAACTCTCGGACAGAGGTAGGGTTTTGAATTTTACAAATCGTTATATTACAAAGCAAGGAGACTATAGGTGGATTGAGTGGCGTTCTTTTTTGGATAGTAATTTGGTATATGCCGTAGCGCGTGATATTACAGAAAGACGATTTGCAGAGGAGCAAATTATTGAAAATGACCGAAAACTTAAGGAGCAAAACGAGGAGTATATTGCTCTTAACGAAGAACTCTCCGAAAGCAATCAAAGAATTAGGGAAATAAACGAAAAGTTAATTGAAGCCACCGAGAAGGCTCAGGAAAGTGATAGGCTCAAATCTTCGTTCTTGGCAAATATGAGCCATGAAATTCGCACACCAATGAATGGTATCGTTGGATTTTGCCAGCTCCTTAAGCAAACAAACAATGTAGATGAGCAGGTTACCAAGTACTGCGATATTATTGCAACATCTAGTAATCAGTTGCTGGCAATAATTAACGATATAATTGACATCTCCAAGATTGAGGCAGGTCAGGTTACTCTGAGTCACGAGCCAGTATCAATAATGGATGTTGTAGAAAGAACTACGGCCATTTTTTCAGCTTTAGCGAATCAGAAAAACGTTGTATTAAAGATAAATTCAGAAGTCGATAATAGATTGGTTATTCTCTCCGACCAAACTAAAATTGCTCAAATATTAAGCAATCTAATAAATAACGCAATTAAGTTTACGAAGCAGGGTTTTGTCGAGGTAGGGGTCAATGAGAACAGTAAACATCTTAAATTTTGGGTTCGTGATACAGGCATTGGGATTGCAAAGGAAAATCAGGATTTAATTTTTGACAGGTTTAGGCAAATAGAGGAGGCTAATCCAAACTCAATGAAAGGTACTGGCTTGGGGTTGTCAATCTCGAAATCGTTAGTAGAGATGTTGGGTGGTGAAATTTGGGTTGATAGTGATATTGGAAAAGGAGCAAAATTTACATTTACAATACCAAATATTAAAGCAATGGAAGAATTAGACAATGTTAAGCAATATGATGAAATGCCTGAAAAATTTGATTTTGAAGGAGTTTCAATCTTGTTGGCAGAGGACGATAATATAAATAAACTACTCATCCGAAGGGCATTAGATAGTGCTAACGCAAAGGTTTTGTTGGCAAGCAATGGAGCCGAGGCTGTTGAAATTCTTAAAGGGAATAATAGTATACGAATTGTGCTGATGGATATAAAGATGCCTGTAATGGATGGTCTTGAAGCTACTCAGCTTATCAAATCAACCAATCCTAGGATTCCAATAGTTGCACAAACAGCATACGCATTGCCCGATGAACGTAAAAGAGCCATTGAGGCTGGTTGCGATGCTTACCTTACTAAACCTATAAACATAACAGTGCTTTATAAAACAATTAATCAACTACTTTAATTCGTTTTTTAATATGAAGATGTAACATATTGCTATATCATAAGTCTAATTCCTAATTACTTTAAAATTATAATTATGCATAAAAAATTATTAGTTCTTTTCCTTGTTTCTTTTGTAGGATATTTAAATGCTCAGCAATTTGATACTGAAAAATTTAAAAAACATGCTTACACTCTTGCCGATGATTCTTTGATGGGGCGAGGATTTGGTACTCAAGGCGGACGTATGGCCGAAGAGTATATTGTTAATCAGTTTAAAGATGCTGGAATTTCACCTTGGAATGGTTCTTTTGAGCATCCTTTTATTAATGACAGAATGATGGTGAAAATTGAGGGATGCAATATTATAGGCTGGGTTGAGGGCTCTGATCCTATTCTAAAGGATGAGTTTATTGTTGTTGGTGCCCACTATGACCATGTGGCATATAGGATTGAAGATGGGAAAAAAATAGTTTACAATGGTGCTGATGATAATGCTTCTGGTACTGCAACTGTAATTGAACTTGGACGGTGGCTTACAAAAAACAGGCATTTGCTTAAGCGCTCGGTTATTTTAATTGCCTTTGATGGCGAGGAGGCAGGTCTCATTGGTTCAAACTATTTAGTTAAGAGCGAACAAATTCCCGTAGATAAAGTCAAGGCAATGTTTAGCCTGGATATGACTGGAATGTTAAATAAATATGGTGGTATTGACCTAGTTGGGAATGCAACATTGGACAATGGCGCAACCCTTTTGAACGATTTAGCAGCTAAGCATAGCATAACTGTTAAGAATGATGGGAAAAAGATTGAAGGACAGACAGATACTGCTCCTTTTGGCAAAAAGGGGATA
>CAZTVY010000035.1:7293-13945 GCA_964617235.1 uncultured Rikenellaceae bacterium
GTTCATGTATTCACATCAACAGTATCTCCGTATCACCGTCCAGAGGATGATCCAAATTTGCTTGATTACGATGGTATGATAAAAATTGCTGAATTTATGACCGATGTTATTGTGCAGCTATCATCAACAGAAACTGTTACTCCCGATAAGCAATTCCTTGCATCGGTTAGTGGTAAAGGGCTTAAGTTTAAGGCAGGCTTTAAGCTGGGCTTGGGTGCTGCAAACCATAATTACAAGGATGAGTTTTTCTATGGCAAAAGTAGTTTTGCATTTAATGCTGGCTTATACTCTCAAATAAAGTTTAGCAAACGGTTTAGCATACAGCCTGAGGTGATTTATCAATCGTTGGGAAGCAAATATAACGACGGGGTTCTGCGTACACACGAAATCACTGTTCCGTTAAATTTTAGGCTTAGGCTATTTTCTGTAATGGACGATATTGTTGAAAACCAATCGTACATCTTTGTTGGGCCATACTATTCGTACCGTTTTGCAGGTAAGGCTGATGGAGATAGTATGGATTTTGATTCAGATTTTTACAACGAGGATTTTGGAATTCAGTATGGTATTGGCTTTGAGTTGATGAAAACACAGTTACAGATTACGGGGTCGATATCGCTTAAATCGCTCGGACGAACAGCCGATGTTATGCAGCAAAGTTCCATAATAAGTTTGGGATTCCAGTTTTAAATAATTAAAATCAGCCTTTGTTAATCCAGAGTTGCCATGAAGAATTTGTTTAGGTTTTTATTTGCCATTGCTGGCTTATTGGTGGTTTTTGCTTGCAAAAAAGAAACACCAAAAATTCTTATTTCAGCAGATGAACTGTGTGATAGTATAAATACCGTAGTTTTTATGCATCCTACTGTCAATAATATCAAAACGGTAAAATATCTTACAGAGAATAAGGTTCTGCCAGTTAGCAATAAAACTCGTTTTGTTGGTGTTTATCAGAATAATGCTTCTTATAACTACAATCAATCTAAGGACTATATTCTTAAGAATGGAATCGATAATATTCGACTTTTGCCAATAGCGCATAAGTTAAATGTTGATGCTATCTACAACAATAATGATTGTAGTATTGATTTTGAGAAAATATTTAAAGGCAGTAAGGCCGTAATTTTCTTTGGCGGTCCCGATATGCCTCCTGCTTGCTATGGCGATTCTACAAACCTTTTAACTGTAATAACTGATCCCAACAGGCATTACCTTGAACTCTCGTTTTTGTATCATCTTTTAGGAGGATTCCAAGATTCTACTTTAAGTCCCTTGATGGAGCAAAACCAAAAGTATACCGTGCTTGGGATTTGTTTGGGTATGCAGAGCATTAACGTGGCTACTGGCGGTACATTGTATCAGGACATTCCAACCGAATTATATGGATTAAGAACAGTAGAGTCGGTTCTTGCGGCTGAACCCAATGCGCAGCATAGGAATTACTACAATAATTTTGCAACCGATACAGGGTTGATATGGGGTAGTTTTCATCAGGTGAACTTTGTGGAGGAACCATTTAAAACAATGGCAACTAGCAATACAAACCCCTTTGTGCTAAGTAGTCATCATCAATGCATAAAAAGAGTAGGTAAATATTTAAAGGTTGCAGCATATTCAATGGATGGTAAAATAATAGAGGCAATTACTCATAATAAATTTCCAAATGTACTAGGTGTGCAGTTTCATCCAGAACCACCATTGCTATACAAGCAGAAAGAGGCTCTAAAGCTTATGCCTAATCAGACATCTACAGCTTCGTACATCGATTTGTATGGTGGCGATGGTGGCGAAAATTTTCATCGGAACTTCTGGCTCTATTTTGGGAAATTATTGGAATAACTTTTGATATAACCATTCAAAATTTTTATAGGAAAATTACTTTATGGAAAATTGCGTAAAAGGCTTTAGCCTTGTTTTATTGTTTGTTTTTGTTTGTGGGTTTAACGCTTATACTCAGGAATCAATTAAGGGTACAGTTGTAGAGCGTAATTCTAAGTTGCCCATTTCGTTTGCTACTGTTGTGTATCAGAAAAACTCCCTGCAAAAAGGGGTAATAACCGATGTTCATGGGAAATTTGAAATTGTTGAGAACGGAATTTCAAGTATCACCGTTTCGTGTATGGGTTATAAGCCTAAGCAAGTGGCTGTTGCATCAACTTCAAATAAGTTGAACTTAGTGATTGAACTAGAGGAAGCGGCTTATGAAATAAAAGGTGTTGTGATTACGCCAAAGGATAATCCTGCTTTACGGATTATTCGAAATGCACTTGAAAAGAAGGACGAAAACAACTATCAAAAGTACGATAAGTACAGCTATAACTGCTATTTTAAAACAATTATCGACCTTAAATTTCCTAGTGATTCTGCTGCTTTGGATAGTTTAACCAAGAAACAGAAGGAACGAATTGCGCAAAGGGCTGGCTTTATTTCCGAATCGGTTGTGAAAACTACCAGTGTGGATGGCAGAGTAGATAATAGAATTGTGGCTCAGCGAACATCGGGGTTTGAGAGCCCAATATTGGTTCAGAGTTTTTTCTCGCTTTTTCACAGTTCAATATCGTTCTATAACAACAACATACCGCTGTTTTTATTGCCATTTTCCAACGATAGGTCGGTTTCGGAGTATGTTAGTCCGCTTGCCGATGGATGTTTGAATATCTACAGTTATCAGTTGGAGGATAAGTATACCGATGCGGCCGACACAATTTTCATTGTTAGTTTTCATCCTAAAAAGGGAACCACCTTTAATGGTTTGGTGGGTACTTTGTTTATAAGTTCAAACAATTTTGCCATAAAGAGTATTGTTGTTGAGCCTTACGAAAAAGGCTTGATTGGGTTTAGGTTTAGGCAGGATTACGATTTTATCAACGGGAAGTGGTTTCCAACCGTGCTTGACGAGGAGATTGGGTGGGTTCAACAGAAAGTAAGTGCAAAGGTAAATGCTTACCCTGCATATGTTATAAAATCGATAATTGATAGTGTAAACTATAATCCCATTGTGAATAAAGGTGATGTTAGGTTGGAAACCGTTTATGTCGATGAAGAATCCTTGAAGAGTAGTGATTTGATAATAGGTAAAGCGCGAAAAGATAGTTTATCTCCACGCGAGATAAATACTTATCAGTTTATGGATAGCATTGGGCAAAAGAAAAATTTTGACTACTGGATTAACCTTGCTCCAAAATTAACCGAAGGGAAAATCCCATTATACTTTCTCGATATAGAAATTGATAAACTTTACCTTTACAATAATTACGAGGGTTCAAGGGTTGGCTTGGGATTATCAACTAACAATAAATTATCAAAGTACTTTTCGGTAGGTGGATTTTTTGCTTATGGTTTCGGCGATGAAGAATCTAAGTACGGTGGCAATTTAGAAATCAATTTGGACAGGTACAACGAGGTTAAGCTTAAGTTTTTTTATCAGAACGATTTACGTGAGGCTGGGGCAAACCTATTTAGCTGCTTGGCTGTAATCAATACTAACGATTATCTAAGGCGATATTTGGGATACCGTTTCGATAACTGTATAGAGCAACGTGCTGAGTTCAGCTTTAGGGCTTTCCGATATCTCAAAATTTCGTCGTCGTTAAGCCTTCGCGACTTTAAAGTTCTATATCCGTATATCTACAAAGGTTCTAATTTTACTGGTTATAGAGCTGATGAAATACAGATAGTAGCCCGATATTCCTATAACGAGAAGATGTCTACTTTGGGAAGTGTTCGGTATGTTAGCGACGTTGGAAATCCTACCATAAGTTTTAACTACCATCGAGGTATAAACTTCATTAATCAGGAGAGTTTGGAGTACAATCGTTACGAGGCGTCTATAAGTCTTGTAGCCTACAATGGACGTATTGGTCAGTCAAATATTCGTGTCGATGCAGGTTTGATAGATAGGAGTTTGCCTTATGGTTTATTGTTTACAGGAGAGGGTAGTTGGGACAAGAATTTTTCCACGGTTATTAATGGTAGTTTTCAAACAATGTTGCCCTACGAGTTTCTGTCCGATAGGTACGTTAATGTATTCTACTCGCATAATTTTGGAACGCTGCTTTTCAAAACCAAGAAGTTTAAGCCCCAGTTTATTGTGGTGCAAAATTCGGGGATAGGTATGCTAAGCAATGCTTCGTATCACGGAATTGATTTCAACCAAAAGGATGAAATTTACAATGAATCGGGGTTGATTATCAATAACATTATCAGGTTGAAGTATTTCAACATGTTTTACATAGGTTTTGGCGTGGGCGGATTCTACAGGTGGGGAGCCTACGCTTACGATAGCGCAGAGGATAACATTGCGCTGAAATTTTCGCTATCAATTACATTGAAGTAATGGCAATAAAAAAGGGGAGTTTGGCTCCCCTTTTTCAACTCAAATATCATCGCTAAATAAGATTTGCTTTTTCGAGTATTGCCTGCATCTCCTGTTGCAGTTTTTTTGCCTTTGCACGGGCAGCCTCTGCAAAACGACCAGTGATATCGGCATATATAATTCCTCTCGATGAATTTACGATTAGTCCGCATCTGTGGTTTAATCCTTGCTCAGCAACCTTTTCAAGGCTTCCGCCTTGCTCGCCAACGCCAGGAACCAGCAAGAAGTGGTCAGGGGCTAATTTCCTAACACTAGCAAAATACTCTGGATGAGTAGCACCAACAACGTACATCATATTGGCATCGCTACCCCAGTGCATCGATTTTAGAACCACATCTTCAAACACCTTGTTTCCTGTAGCGCTATTTTCGATAAGTTGAAAATCGGCAAAACTATCGTTGGATGTTATTGCCAGTAAAATTGTCCATTTACCCTCATGGTTAAGGTAAGGGGTAACAGAATCCTGACCTAAGTATGGCGAAACTGTTACTGCATCGCAGCTCATGCTGTTGAAATACGCTTTAGCGTACATTCTTGCAGTACTTGCAATATCGCCACGCTTTGCATCGGCAATAATAAGTATCTCAGGGTAATTCTTTTTTATGTACTTTACAGTCTTTACCAAGCTGTTCCATCCCGAAGCACCGTGAACCTCGTAAAACGCAAGGTTTGGTTTAAATGCAATGGCCAAATCGTGAGTGGCATCAACTATTGCCTTGTTGAATTCGAAGAGTGGGTCTTCCTTTGAGAGCAGATGCTCTGGAATCTTTGTCATTTCGCTATCTAAGCCAACACAAAGAAAACTTTTTTTCTTGCGAATCTGTTCGAATAGTTGCTCGGGAGTCATAGTGGTCTGTTTTTTACTCTTCGCTTGCGGCTTTTAAACGCTCCGCGTTTTCAGCAAGTTGAAGTTTGTCTATAATTTCTTGAACATCCCCATCGATAATTGCCGATAGGTTATAGAGTGTAAGGTTAATGCGATGGTCGGTAACACGTCCCTGTGGATAGTTATAGGTGCGAATTTTTGCCGAACGGTCGCCAGTAGAAACCATTGTTTTACGTTTCGACGAAATATTATCCAGATACTTTTGGTATTCAAGGTTGTAAAGACGGGTACGAAGTTCGGCCAATGCTTTATCGAAGTTTTTTAGCTGCGATTTTTGGTCTTGGCACTGAACAACAATACCAGAAGGGATGTGGGTTAAGCGAATAGCCGAGTATGTTGTATTAACACTTTGTCCTCCAGGACCCGATGCGCAGAAGGTATCCTTACGGATATCTTCCATTTTAAGGTCGATATCGAACTCTTCAGCCTCAGGAAGTACTGCAACCGTGGCTGCTGATGTGTGAACCCTTCCTTGGGTTTCGGTCTGCGGTACACGTTGTACGCGGTGTACACCCGACTCGTATTTAAGAACGCCATAAACGCCATTGCCAGTAATGCTCATAACAACCTCCTTAAATCCACCAACAGTTCCTTCGGAGGTGCTAGTAACTTCGTATTTCCATCCTTTTCTCTCAAAATACTTGGTGTACATGCGGAAAAGGTCACCTGCAAAAATACTTGCCTCATCGCCACCAGTACCCGCACGGATTTCCATAACTGCGTTTTTAGAATCCTCTGGGTCGGCTGGAAGTAGGAGAACTTTTAATTCTTCCTCAAGAGTTTCCTGTTCTTGGGTAAGTGTTTCCAATTCCATTTTAGCCATTTCTCTAAGTTCCTCGTCTTTCTCTGCGGCTAAAATTTGCTTGGACGAATCAATATTGCTAAGTACGTTTTTGTATTTCTCGTAAGCGGCCACAATTGGCTCCAATGAGCGATATTCCTTGTTAAGGCTAACATAACGCTTCATATCAGCCATAACTGCAGGGTCAGTAATTTGTTGGCCAATTTCTTCGAATTTGTGCCTAATTCCTTCTAATTTTCTAAGTATTGAATTGTCTGACATAATATTTTAAAATATTGCCGCAAAGGTAATCATAAATTTACAGAGTGAAAAAGGGGCGAATAGATTTAAGGATTTACATAATATAATTTAAAAGATAGAGTATTCTATCATCCTTGTTCCATCGCCAAAATAGTATTCCTTGCTAGTAATGAAATTCTCCAAACTGCGATTTTATGGTGAGTTTTTTCCCTTCGTACTCACTACAGTAACCAATAATCTGGGCATCTACACCATAATCCTTTGCAATGGCAATAATATCGTCGGCAAACTCTGGGAATACGTATATCTCCATTCTATGTCCCATGTTGAATACCTTGTACATCTCCTG
>CAZTVY010000036.1:0-13696 GCA_964617235.1 uncultured Rikenellaceae bacterium
TGCATCGATATCCTCTCTTACTATATTCATTGTTGATATATTTAATTGCTTTAATACTAGGATTTTTGCTCAAAATACAATGTGGAAATTTTGAGGGTGCAAATGTAGGAAAATGCACTTTAACAAACAAATAGAATCTTTAAATAGTTGACAGTTAAAGGTTGATAACTGATGGTTGTTGGGTTAAATCTTGTTAAAAGCAAAGAAGTTGATAATGCTTCTTACATAAACCTCTTTTCGCCTGATTTGTAATACAGCACATCAACTTTTTCGGCAGTAACTAGGCAGCCATATCGCATAGTTTCAAGCATTGGCTTGATAGAGTTGAAGAAAGATAATACTTTTGATTCTTCATCAACAATCTCTAACACTACAGGCACTTTTTCCGATACTTCCCAAAACTTATAGGAATGAATTACAGAGCTGGCTCCATAGCCAATAATTCCTTTAAGAACCGTTGCTCCAGCTAATCCAAACTCTCGTGCTTGATATACCAACTGCTCACTCAGGAGTGAATTATCAATTTTATCGGTAGAACTGATATAGATTCTTAACCTAAGTGCTGTTGAGTTATTTTTCATGGCTAGAAGATTTGAGTTGTAATAAATCTACCTACAAATACTGCTACTAATCCTAAAAAGAAGCTAAGTGTAATGTATAGCGATACTGATAAAAACTCACGACCCTGAAGCAGAATAAAAGCATCGTTGCTAAGCGACGAGAACGTTGTAAAACCTCCACATAATCCAACGGTAAGGAATAAACGCCACTCAGGTGTAAGAATATTGCTCCGCTCCGAAAGTCCAAAAATCAAACCAATTACAAAACTTCCAATGATGTTAACTGTAAATGTCCCCCATGGAAACTGCGATGCAGTTTGTACCTGAAACCATCGGGTAACCAAAAACCGCAGCACAGAGCCAATAAAACCGCCCAAACCAACTATCAGAATTGAACGAAGCATAAAAAAATTAATCCAGATACAAATCAATAAATTACAGGCATCAACCTCTAATAATACTCACTACTGAGCTTGACAGCGTATTTTTGAAAAACGAGAATCGTCGAATTTATATCCTTTTCTCAATGTGGTAAATGATTCTTCTTGCAATTTCATTTTACCCATTTTCTCAACCTTGTAAAGTTTCCAGAGTGGGGCATTTTCATTCTCGATATGTCCGCCAACCTGATAGGCAAGCAAAACCATACTGCCTGTATCTTTGTGCATTCCTAGAATATAAGGCTCTACAATTCTGATTTGTGCGTCGTACATAAACTCTATCAGAAGTCGCTCTCTAATTGCTTCGCAAATTTTAGTTTCCATAGTTTTTTCGTATTGCGGCAAAGGTACTCCTTTTTTGCGAGAATTTTTTACCTGAAATTTGCGGTAGTTTGATAGGATTATACTTCGAATCCAATAAAAGTAACATCATCAATTTGGTCAATCTTTTTTCCACTTGGGTTTACCCACTCTTCAAACTTTTCCCTTATTTGAATGCCTTGCTCAAATATGTTAATATTGCCTGTATCCATTATTAGGTTTTTGAGGTTTTTGGACATAAACTTTTGCTGGTTAGGGCCACCAAACTGGTCAACAATGCCATCGCTGAAAAGATATAGCCTATCGCCTTTGTTCAGCTGTAGTTTATGGTTGCTGAATGGATTTATGTAAGTGTGAATTGCCACAGGCATTCGGTCTTGTTTTACCTCAAGGAATATACCGTTAGAATGCTCTACGATTTTTTGTTTGTTTTCGTCAGTAATCTCAAATGGTAAACTGTTTGTATTGGGTCTGAAAATGTAAAGGGGATTATTTGCTCCAGCCCATTGGCATTCAAGGGTTTTCATGTTAATGGAAACCAGTGACATATCCATTCCGTCCTTCTGCGAGTTATTGTCTGCCGATTGTTTCAGGGCTTGAATAATTGCTTGGCGGAGTTCGTCGAGGATTAAGCTTGGGGTTATAACTGATAGTTTTCCCACAATTTCGTTAAGGAGCGATATGCCAAGCATACTCATAAATGCTCCTGGCACACCGTGTCCTGTACAGTCGGCCACCGTAATAACCACAGTGTCGTTAACTTTCATTACCCAGTAAAAATCACCGCTAACAACATCTCGTGGGTAAAAAATTATGAAATGGCCTGGAAGTATCTGCTTTATCAATTTATTGCTGGGAAGCATTGCCTGCTGTATGCGTTGTGCATAGTTAATGGATGCTCTTATATCGTTGAGGATGTCTTCAATCTTATCTTTTTGAATTTGAATTTGTTCCTTTTGTTCCACAACTTCTCGCGTACGTTCGGCAACAATCTCTTCGAGTCGTTTATTTTGTGCTCTTAACCTTTGTGTGTTGAGGCGAATTAATATGATTATAGCAGAAATCAAAAGAATAAAGTATAGTATATAAGCCCATGTAGTGCGGTAAAAAGGAGGAAGAACACGGAACGAGATGTGTATTGGTTCGCTTTGGTCGCCTTGAATATTTTCAGCGTAGGCTATTATTGTGTAGTTTCCTTCCCATAAGTTAATTAAAGAGATTACTCCATTTTCGGATTCTTTAAATGTCTCACTTTTGGTAGTGCTTTGTTTCCAGAAAAATTTTGGTTTGTTTGAATTGTCAATGTAGTTGGATGTTAAATGGATTTCTAAGGAATTTTGGTTGTGAGGAATTAAGAAAATGGGATAATCGTTGGAATCGCCATGCCAAATAATTGAATCCTGTCCCATTGAAATGCTACGAAATGCAATTTGCGGCACAAACCCTTTCCTTTTCTGTGTTTTTTCGATGTCAACAATTGCTAAACCATCATCGGCTGCAACGATAAGTTGGTTTTTGTCAATTTGAAATGAGTTGAGCCTTCCCATCTCAATAGATTTTAAGGGTTTGTCGTTACTCAGGCTATCTGAAAATCGGACGATATTAATACTGTAGTTCATTCCTATGAAAGCCAAAGAATCATTATTGGCATAGGCTGTAATAGCATCGCTGGTTTTATCCTTTGGGAATTCGTTTAGAGCGAATAGTCCTCTTAGTTTATCTTCCTGTACATCACTGCTACCTTGCATCAAGAAGAGTTCGTGGGCACTAATGAACTTTAGCACTCCGATTGAAGAGCCAAACTGGACTTTATCTTTTTGGCTGAAAGGCCAAGCCCAATCTTCGTTAAGTCCATCTTCAAGCCCAAAATAGTTTGTTTGGCTAAGCAGCTTGTTCTCAGAAAAAATTAATTGCCAAACACCCTGGGTTTTTGAGCCTATCCAAACTTCCAAATTGCCATTTTTTAGTTTGGAACTAGATATTCCGTATGCATCAGGATTGATGCTTGGGAGTGCCTGTAAAATTGAATTAGATGAAGAACTATAAATATAAGTTCCCTTACTGCCCGAAGCAATTAGCCAATTCTTTTCAGGAATATACTCAAGTGCCGATGTTTGGTTTGTCGATATTTTCTCAATTATTCCATTGGAGTATGTCCACAATCCATTGTCGGCTGCAATCCATAGTTTGTTTGGAGTTTTCTCAATTTCCCATATGGTGCTTCGGATATTACCTAAACTTTGAAAGTGTTTAATGCCATCGGGCTTGTAAATAAAAAGGTCGTCGGTGGTGCCTGCAATAAGTGTGTTTGCAAAAATGGTCACAGCCTGAACTTTACCGAATAGAGCATGGGTTTGGTTGAAAATTGAAACTGGCAATGAGTGCTGAATTCGGCTAATACCTTTTTTTGTGGCAACCCAAATGTTGCCCTGTAAATCTTCAACGAGTCCAATGGTTTCCGATGAAATTAATCCAGTGTTTAGGGTATAATGGTTTACAATGTTTAAATTGCTATCCATCACAACAACACCCTCTTTCAGCGTGGTTATGGTAATTTCATTGTTTTTTATTTTGACTGCATCCTGTACCTCTGCTTTAGATAGAATATCGGCGGTTGCTTTTGGGGTATTTGCTTTGGTAAGTCTGTTGTTTTCAAGAATCCATAGCCCAGCCTCGCGGGTTAAGACTAAGTTTTTGTTTTTATCAAGCGGAACAATCTGGAATACTCCGAACAGTTTGAAAGCATCGCCACCCACAACCAGTTTTAGTTCTTGTCCCGATAGGTATTTTAGCCCAAATTCCCTTTCTCTTACGTAAAGCGTGTTGTTGGATACAAATGCAAGATGAAACGATGTTTCTGGACTTATACACTCAATGGTATCGTTCTTGAAAAGAAAAATATCCTCTTCGGACTGGAA
Organism: uncultured Rikenellaceae bacterium; assembly: GCA_964617235.1. Taxonomy (GTDB): domain Bacteria; phylum Bacteroidota; class Bacteroidia; order Bacteroidales; family Tenuifilaceae; genus SB25. The sequence goes on from CAZTVY010000036.1 coordinate 4,240, forward strand.
AACAACAGTGCTGTCGTAAACCAGAGTTTTCCATATAGTCGTAAAGTCGGTGTGGTATTTCGGGATTTTATGGTTTAACGATTGAAATTGGTATTTCCCATATTGGTCAGCCTTTAAAAAACCAAAATCGCCTTGGCATCCAACGTAAACTTTACCATTGAAGTAGTTTAACGAAGTTACAAATGAGCCAATCTTAACTGGAATAAATCGCCATAAAGCCCCATCAAATTGCAAAATACCATAAGCCGTTCCAACATATATAATACCCCTTTCGTCTTGGGTAATGGACATTGTGTACGATGAATACGCCTGCCCATACTCCCTTGGAGTATAGTTGGTAACGGGTCTGTTATTAAGTTGCGATTGAGCGTTTAGGCTAAAAGCAACAATAATTAGGAGAAGTAGGTGTTTTGCCATTTAATAAGGCTGGGCAAATGTTTTAGTTACACTTTTTTAACTCGAAGTTATTGCTTAGCCATTTTTCCATCTCTTCCTTCTCCATGTAACCATAGAAATTGTTTAGGTAATCGTAAACCTCAGAGATAATGGTTTCGTAATTTTTCGATTTAAACTCATCCACAATGGTCTTAACTTCACCTTTAATGTCAGCAGTTTTTACGAATACCGGGCGGAAACTATTTATTAATATGGATTCAGGTGTGTTGTTTGAGTTGTTGTAGTAGAATAAAGTAATTTCGGATATCTGTTCGGGGTTTGAGATAGGTTTTCCATCAATTGCAAAAATTTCATCGGGATTGATAATTACTTTATCGCCATTGAACAGAAGTTTCTTGTTGATAGTTTCGTTATTATAAGTGTAGCGAACAAAGAAGTGCTGTTGTTCGTTCATTGGAAAAGTAGAAACATCAACTTTTTGCTCCAATTTATCAATTATTAGCATATTACCGCTAAAAAATCCTTTAAGGTCGGCCAATGTTGTCATGCTAGCAGCACGGGAACTAACTGTGCTAATTGCTGGGGCAAAAGCTGCCTTTGCGAAAGCTTGGGCTGCATTGGTTTCGGTAAGTACAACGCGTCCGTATTCAGAGTTAATTAACGCAGCTCTTGAGTTGGGTTTAACAAAATCGAAGTTATCGTCGCTTTTAACCTCAACCCCATTCTGAAGGGTAAGTTTGGCTTTGGTTGCCATAATTTCACCATTTACGGTGATAACTTTATATGGAATTTGTGCTGCTACTAATTGCGCAACAATTATTCCTAACAGGATTGCAGTAAACTTTTTCATAGCCTTTGGTATTTGTATTACAACTAATTGTTTATGTTCGAAATATACTAATTATTTCAGTTAAAGTCTAGTTTTATTTATTCCAAAAGTACAAAAGCAGCCCAAAAATATGGGTCGTACTTTTCGCGCATTTGCTTTTGAGCCACATTGAATGATTCACGAAGATTCGATGTGTTCAGCAGGTTGGTGTAAAGTAATTTCATGAATTCAGCCGTTTCCGCATCGGGAACTTGCCATAAACTCATAATTAATTTTGACGAACCAGCCATTCGGAATGCTCTCTGTAATCCATAAACACCTTCGCTTCCAGCAATATCGCCCAAGCCCGTTTCGCAGGCCGACATGACAACCAGTTGGTTATTGCGTAAGTCAACGTTTAAAACCTCAAGTGCAGTGAGCACACCGTCGTCGCCAGTCGATTCTTGGTTTGTTCCCCAAAAATCATTTGCTCGAGCAAATACTAATCCTGAGCGCATTAACGGGTTGCTACTTTGTATAAATACGTTGCTCCCTCTTGTATCATCGCCACCTCTGAACTGAATTTTACCAACCTCTTTTTCTGCGTCCATAATTTCTTTTAGTTTATCGGGGTCGGGGTAAAAGAACCCGTGTGTGGCAATATGCAGTATGCTGCTTTTGGGTGCAAGTGCCTTGAACTCTTCCTCTCTTGCTAATGTATCGGTTAAGCGGGTTACGTTGATGTTTTTCTGCTGGAATAGGTTGCTAATCATTTCGGTTTCCGATAAAGTTCCCTGCAGATATTTCCATGTTGGACTATCGGTTTGGTTTACGCTATACTTTATTCCTCCAAAAAGTGTTACCTGCGAGAACGATATAGGTTGAGTTTGATTTGTAACGCCAGCATTGGCTGTTGTACTTACTAATTGTAAGTTATAATCATCAATTAAAAAACGGTCTTTTGATTTTGATATTGCCGAGAACGATACTTTGTGAAGAAGTCCAGTGGGCGAGTAATAAACGGTTTTGTAGCCTTTAATAAACGGCTCCAGTGGCTCCCAAATTAACTTGAAAAGTTCAGTGTTGCTTTCTGCAAGAGTTCCGTAAACGTTCTGTACAAATCTGAGGTTATTCCCACCAAGAGTTCCCATTAGCCGTTCGAGTTTCTTTTCTTCGAAAAGTCCTTGGTAAACTGGGTATTCAGAGTTTTTATCGATAACAAGTGCCGCATAGTAGGTGCTATCCTTTGTCCGCTTAAAGTGAACAAATTCAATGGCAGCCTCTTTATCTGCAAGTTTATTTCGAATTTCAGTCCAGTCTATGGAACTGGCATTCTGAAATGCACTAAATTCCGATGATGTCATTACCAAGTCTCGCTCTAGGTTGTTTGCATTAGTCTCCATAGCTTGGAGTTGGCTGCTACGTTTGTTTGCTGGCAATGCGTATTGCTGTGCTATTAGTTGTTTAAGAGATATCCACTGGTCGTATTTGCCAATAATTTCGGGATTGTTACTAGCCAGAATTACATTGCGCATTGCCGTGCTCGATTTTAGCAGCAATCCTTTGTTTCTTAGAACTGAGTTGTAAAGTTCAATGTTGATTTTAGGATTTGACATTTGACGGCTATATGCGAATGCGTAAAAACGGTCATAATCGTCGGCAACTGTTTTGAAGAATAGTTCCTTTTCGTTTTCGGATAGTACCGAGAAGTTTGCGTTTATTTCCTGCTGGTTTATCTCAATTATCTTTTTGTAATTCTGCTCTGCCGAATCCAATTGCGCGGTTAACTCATAAGCCCATGCCAGCTGTCTGTATGCCTCTTTTAGAAGTTGCTTAAGGTCAATAGCTTTTGCAATCTCAAGATTTTTCTTTGAATATTCAATTGAAGCACTGAGTTCGTTCAGTTCAAGTTTAAGGGCGGCAAGGTTGCCGTAGGCAAATGCTTCGCTTTGCTTGTCGTTTATTGTTTGGGAAATAGCCAGTGATTTTAGGAACTTTTCCTCGGCATCGGCATTCTTTTTTAAACGCTTGTAAACGTTGCCAAGATTCACAAGGCTGGCTGCCAAGCCTTTTTGATCGTTGCTTTGTGCCTTAATGGCAATGGATTTTTCGTAGTTCTGTATGGCCTCGTCAAATTTTCCTTCCTGTTCCAGTATTATACCTAAGTTGTTGTACCCGTAGGCAATTCTTTCTGAGTTTCCATTTTTTAGGTTGATGTCCAATGCGCTTTGGTACGATTCTTTGGCTTTGGCATTATCGCCTAAAAGTCGGTAAACAACGCCAATGTTGTTTAGTATTGCTGCGGAGGCTTCGGTTTTCGATTGCTTGCTGGAGATTTCTAAAGCCTGTTGATAAAACTTAATGGATTGAGGAAGATTACCCGTTGTTTCGTATATGCTTCCCATTGTATTTAAGCATTCAATAACCTTGGCATCGTTGTTTTGCAATTGCCATATGCTGAGCGCTTTTTGGTAGTTCTGGGTAGCAACAGCAAATTGGAGTTGTAGCCTGAATATCTCAGCAAATGCTTGGTATGCTGTGGCTATTATCGGCTGTGGTAAGTTGTTTTCTTGAATTAAAACTGCATTTACAAAATCATTTGCTCTACTGTATTGCCCTTGCAGCGTGAAAGATTTTGCAATGGCAATGTTGGTTGTGGCAACACCTATAGTGTCGGCAATACTTTCGTAGATTTTTAATGCCTCAAGGTAATTTCCTCTTGATTTTTCGAACTGCAATGACCTATCGTTTAACTTTCCGCTCTTTATGTATGCCTCGGCAAGTTCCTGAGGATTGCTTTGCTGCTTAACAACCGATATGTACTTATCGAACTGCACTGCCGATTCATTAAAATTTCCTAAGCTTAGGTTGATATTACTCAGGTATAGCAATGCATCAAGCATAACTGGAGTTAATGAATTTGCCTCTGCAATTGCCAATGTGTTTTGCCAATACTCAAGTGCCTTTGTGTAATTGCCTTGCTCGGTGTAAAGCATAGCAAGATTATTTAGGGCAGTTAATTTGTTTTTCTCATCAGCGGTTTGTGTTGAGTATTCTAGGAGTTTTGTATAAACTTCCGTGGCCTTAACAAAGTCGCCTGTTTTGAAGTTTGAGTTTCCCAACCCCGATAATACTATGCTGTATTTTTCTTTGTTTAGTTGTTCCGATAGTGTTAATGCATCGGCCCAATGTTTTTTTGCACTTTCGAAATCTTCACTCCGTTGGTAAAGCGATGCAATGTTGATGTGAGCCTGAAGTAGTTCCGAGGGTTGTTGGTTTTGCTTGTTGAAGATCAATTGTTCTGAGAAGTACTCGGCGGCTTTGCTAAAGTTGCCTGCTTGGGCATTTAACGCGCCAAGGTTCGATAAGCAATAACTTACTCCTCCTGCATTGACAAGTTTTTTGTACGATTCGAGTGATTTTTCGAAATATTTTATCGCTTTGTCAATCTCTTTGTTGTTAGCATAGTATAGGGCCAAATTATCGGTACAGTATACTGATATTGGTGGTTGGTTAATTTGGTCTGCGAAATTGCTAGCAATTTCGATATTTTCTAAGGCATTAACACTACTAGTTGTTTTCAGTGAAAGAACGCTGTGCTTAGCTAATGCCAACGAAAGTAAGTATTTTTCAGCATCGGTTGCGTTTACAGCCCAACTGTAAATAGATGCGGAGTCGACTAAATTCGCCGGGATGCATTGTTTATACCAGAATAAAGCGCTGTCTGCATTTGTTTTTTCAAAGTAATCGCCTAGTTGGATTTTTATCTGCATTTTTGCTGCTTCAACTTTCTGAAAGGTCATTAATCGTCGTAGGCTATCTGCGTAGTTTTGTGTTTGCGCATTGGAGAGAATGGTTGTGCAAACAGAAAGTATTGCTAGTAAAATAAACTTTTTCATACTCGGGGATGTTGGGAATACTTTTGCTGATATTGCTTATACAAATTTAATAAAAATACGCACTATTTATTCGTTTTCCTTATCACTTACAAATGCCTTGCCGTATGTGCTGCATGCTCTGTAATTTGCGAATAATCAGCTGTTTGGTTTATGTGTGGTATGGGATTGTGTCTTGTTATTTTGACTAGAGTACATTTTGTGTTGATAATCAAGTGTTTTTTTAGCGTAAAAATTGTAATTTTGAGATTAGCAAATGGTTTTAAACAACTAAAAATTCATTTGGATGATACTGAAGATATTTAGAGTGCTTTTTGTCGCATCACTAGCGTTTTATTATTCAGCGTTCTATTCTTTTGCCCAATTACCAATACCCGAGAAGGTAGGTTCTTGGGCCAATGTTGCTGGCTTTGCAATAAATAATACTGAGGACTACATTGTATTGTCTGTAATGGTAATTGGCAAGGAGAAACTTTACGAGAGTTACTTAAAAAATGGCGTTTGGGAGGAACTTAAGCCCATTGAACCAATTAATTCACATCTACAAGGCACTGTTGCTAGTATTTGTAACCCATTTTTGAGTTTCGATGGTAAAAAGTTGTTCTATCAGGCCGATTTTAGCGATTCCAAGGGCGGGTTTGATATTTACTATTCTGTAAAAACTGCTGATGGTTGGAGCAAGCCTGTAAACATGGGCGAGCCAATAAATACTCTGGCCAACGAATGCTACCCAAGCATAACCCCGGGTGAAGAGTCATTGTTTTTTTCTGTATCGCAGCCAACCTTAGAATTTCGTAAACCGAAAGAATCTGGAGTTTGTCAAAAAATATATCAAAGTACAAAAAGCCCTAAAGGGGAATGGATTACACCAGCGCCCATTCACGATGCAATTAATAAGGGCTGTGAGTGCGGGCCAGTCATTTCAAACGACGGAAAGACTCTCTACTTCTCATCAATAAATGCTGAGACTTACAGGGATGGTTTTGATATCTATCATACTCAAATGATTTTTGCTGATTCATGGAAATTACCCGAGCTTATTGCCGATACCAAAACAAAGTTCAATGATATTAATCCGAGGTTTGTAAACGGTAAACTCTACTTTTTGAACCAATGGGCTGAAAAGAACATTCAAACTGGAACTATTTACAGAGTGCCTATTGAACAAACCTTTCAACCCTTAAAAACCATTGAGTCGGTTGGAAAAATAGTTGCATTAAAGGATGAAAGTCCAGTAGAGGCAACTCTTACAGTTTTCGACCCCACTACGCTAACGGTTCTAGGCAATTTTGTTTCCGACAAAAATACAGGCGAGTATAAGCTTCACCTACTTGACAAGGCAAACTATATTGTTGATGTTCGCAAACACGGCTATTCATTTGCCAGTTTTATGGTCGACTATAGAGGGGAAAATAAAATATCAAACCCTGAACTAATTGAGGTTTTCGACTCAATTCAGCTCGATCTAACTATTTACGATAAGGATATCTTTAAGCCTCTTGAGGCTAATGTTGTTGCTGAAAATGCTAATAATCCAAATCAATTATTTAAAGCGCAGATGCTTCAGCCTGGACTATATAGATTCTCAATTCCTTTGGGGAATAACTATAATATCAAAACCAATGCACCGTGGTTTAACGATAGCACCTTTCTTTTCAAACTCGAAGGCGATATTGTTTTCTCCAAATTTGTGAGGGAGCTTCCTTTAACACCCAAAAAGAAACCCGTTGATATTAAGATTTTCGACTCAGAGAATAATCAGGCCCTAACTGGCGAAATTCTTATTACAAACCTGAACCGCGACGAAACAATAACCTTTACTGCCGAGGATATCAAAAACGGAAAGGTAACGGCAATGCTTCGCGAGGGCGACTCCTACGAGTTTACCGTGCGTGGAGCACAAGGGTACTCATTTTTTAATCAGGTTGTGGACTTGGCAAAGGAGGAGCCTAAGGCTGTTGAGGCAGAGTTAGTTCCCTTGAAATCGAAAACCTCCATTCGGTTAAACGATATTAATTTTGGCTCAAACTCAGCCGATTTATCTTCGGAATCGTTCCCAGAGCTTAATAGGGTTGTAACGCTAATTCTGGATAATCCCAACATCAAAATTGAAATTGCTGCGCATACCGACAACGTTGGGAACGCAGGCTATAACCTTAAACTGTCAGAAAAGCGAGCACAGGCAGTGGTTAGTTATCTGCTGGATAATAATGTGCCAGCGGATAGGATTGTTGCTAAAGGTTATGGATTGACTAAACCATTGGTCCCAAATACTTCCGATGAGAATAAGGCTAAGAACCGACGGGTTGAGTTCAATATTCTTGAGGTTATTGAAGGTGGTAATAAATAATTTTAAAAATGAGCGTTATGCATCAGTCAAATAAAGGAATCCGATTAATATTAGTTCTCATTTTTTCTGTTATATGGGTAGCCCCTAAAATGGCCTTTTCGCAGGAGATTCGTTATGACGATTTGTATGAACGGCTATCAACGTTGAATCCGAATCAGGCATACACACAACTGCTGGCCTTTCAGCAGCAAAACCCTTTCTTCTCGAATACCTACATACAGCTTGGCAATATTTGTGAACAGAAGTTGAAGGAGATTGACCCCCTGAGAGATTTTGAGCAAGCTAATTATTGGTCCAACAATGCGGTTTTGTTTTACAATCTATTTACTGTTTACCTCAAAGATGGTGATGTTCGTAGAAATAGGGAGTATTATGCCAATTTGTTAACTCCTCAGCCTGGGAAAAAAATTGAGCAGGAGGATGCTGTTGCATTTCTTCAAAAAAGATTGAGTTACTGTAAAAGTTATAAGGATACCGTAGCGCTTATTTATATTGCATTGGAAAAATCAAAGGGATACTATAATACATGCGTTCAAATTTTCAATGATATTAATGTTGATTATAGAAACCTAAACGAGGCATTGTTGAGAGCCGATACGAATTTTCTGAAACTGCTCGATTCTCTCAATACCCAATATACAAATAGTATCGACACTTTTAAAGTTTATCAAAACTTAATTTCAAAATTTCCCGTTGGGAACTATAAGCAACAGTGCACTGTTAAGCCAATAGAGACTTTTAGGCTCGATGGTATCACGAATAGCGACTTTTTGGATAATAACTTTTTTGTATGGGACTACGGAAAATGGGTGGCAAAATTTAAGGATACATACGGTAATGATATTGTGCCGCTGAGGAAGGAAATAGCAAGCATTCAGGATTTGTTTTTGTCGAATCGTAGGAAATTAGGTTTGGTTGATACCCTTTCGCCAAATGAGCGGTTCAAATCGTTCGACGAGTTTTTCTTGTTTCGCTTAGGCAAGTACGATAACAATTCCATTGTGCGAATTCTTTTCGAGTATCATAATACATATCAGGATTTATTAATAAGCAGCAAATCATCGCTAAATAATCCTGCCGATAGTAGTTCCGTTATAATGAACAGAAAGTTGAGGTACTATCATCGTTTAAGCGTGGAGCACAAGAGTGTAGTTTCTTCATTGGGCAATCTTGTTGCAAATATTGACTCCGAGAAGGTTTTGAACCACAAAGAGTTTTTCATTAAGTACTATAATGGTTTTGATGGACTAAAAGGTTTTGTGAAATCCGAGAATGATTTAGTTGTAGCATTGATGAGCGATAATTTTTTGAGGTTGAAAAGTTATCTGAATAAGGAACAACTTCAAAAATCTAGTTTTGGATATGCTGTTGGTCGGCAGAGAGTTCCTCTACAGCCCAACTTTGCTTTTATTGGCGAAAAAACCAACGAGCCTTTTGTTGTTTACAACGTTTCGTACCTGAAGGGTAACCCTCAGTATGTGAGTGGTTATTTGAATAAACCCACAAAAAAGCCCATTGCATTTGTGGCTAAGGTGGATTCCAGTAAAGCTGTTGAGTGGGTTCGCGAGGTTGGATTACCCAATATGGAGAATGGCGATTGTGCCAAATTGGTTTGCGGCTTCGATAATGGCAGCGTTGCTTTAGTAAACGCAAAAACCACTGCCGGTAATATCAACACTTACGTAAGGGTTGATTCTAAGAGTGGCGTTACTTTCAAAAAAACTATTGAGGAAACATCGTCGCCTTGCTTTTTACAGTTCGATGAGATTACCCAGAATGCCATTCTGGGATTTGGCGAACCAACCGAGTGGGCCGATAATATATACAATTCAATTAGCCTAACACAGGTTGATTCCGCAGGAAATGTTATTTGGAAGGCAGTAATACCCGCAACAGGTAATTTGGTTGATGTGGTTAACTCAGAGGAGAAAGTGTTGGCGTTTTTTAATTACCAGTCCTACACCGACGATAAATTGGGTGTTTTAGCAGACTCCTCAGGTGTCTTTT
>CAZTVY010000037.1:0-13692 GCA_964617235.1 uncultured Rikenellaceae bacterium
CCGCTTGTATTTTAAGTTTTTCGTTAAAAGCATTTTTGTCAAAATTGATTCTTCCAATACTTCTTGTTTTATCAGAACCAATAACAATTCCTTTGAAATCACTATGTGTAAATGAAGCTCTGTATGCATTTAATTGATCTCCACCAGCAAAACTCACATTGTAGTTCTGAGTTCTACCAGTTCTAAATATTTCATCTTGCCAGTCTACATTCGCGCCTCCATCAACAAAACTAAGCCCATTTTCAGTTACGTAATCTCTAACTTGATTAGCAGATAATAAATCCAATCGTTTAGCAGCAAATTCCGTTGAGACATAAGAGTTAACTTCGATTTGGTTGTTGTCTTTTCCAGTTCCACGTTTAGTGGTTATAATGATAACCCCATTTGCACCCCTTGAACCGTAGATTGCTGCTGCTGATGCATCCTTTAATATATTATAGGATTCAACATCTTCGGGTGAAACAGTCGATAAATCAGCGCCTGGAATACCATCCACAACTATCAAAGGTTGTGTTGATGCTGTTAAACTTGATGCACCCCTAATCTTAATAGAGAATCCAGCATTAGGGTCGCCACCTTTTTTGTTAATCATTACCCCTGAAGCCTTGCTTTGTAAACCCTGAATAGCATCAGTTAATACACCTTGGTTCATTTCAGTAGCTTTAACATGGGCAACAGCACCTGTTTTCTCGCTCTTTTTTTGTGTTCCATACCCAATAACAATAACCTCATCAATTTGCTGAGTGTTTTCACCAAGTGTTAGATCAATTTTAGCTTGGCCATTAACACCTACTTCAATTGTTTTGTACCCGAGGAATGAAAAAACTAAAGTCCCATTAACAGGGCTTTTAATAGAATAATTACCATCAATATCGGTAATTGTTCCAACTGTTGTGCCTTTTACAACTACAGTAACTCCAATCATTGGAGAATTATCCTTGGAATCAATTACTTTTCCGGTTACCTGTATATCCTGTGCGTATGCTCCTATATACAGAAACATCGCTGCGGATAGCAGGATTCCCTTAAGTAGTTTTTTGCCTATAATCATAGCTCTATTCGGTTTTAAGTTGTGTTTTAACTATTTATGTTTTGTTAAATTATCTAAAATTCACAGCACAACTAACGCAAATTTAAACTTCTAATAGCTAAAAATCAAGTACTAAGCCTCAAAAAAATCCGCAAACGATACCGCAATCGTTTGAAATCTGGATTCTTTTTTATAGATTTAAGCCGATGGTTTTTGATGATTTTCTTTTTATTTTAGCAAGCCCTATTTTACTCGGGTTACAGTATAACATTATAAGCCATATTTTGTTTAAATACCTTAATTACAATGAAATCAAACCAGATAACCATAAAGGATATTGCTCGTGAACTGGGTATTAGCCCATCAACGGTATCAAGGGCGTTAAAGGATCATCCCGATATTAGCCAAGAGACTAAAAGGCTTGTTAATGAGCTTGCCACTAAGTATAACTATAAGCCTAATATTATTGCCCTTAGCCTTCGTAGTCAGCGTAGTAACGTTATTGGTGTGGTCATTCCTGAGCTGGTTCACTTTTTTTTCTCATCTGTAATTAGTGGGATAGAGGAGGTTGCCAATAAACATGGTTATAGCGTTATGATTAGCCAATCGGGCGAGGATTTTAACCGAGAAGTAGCTGCTTGCGATGTTTTTCTGAATAGTATTATTGATGGTTTGATCGTTTCCGTTTCCAAAGAAACTAATGATTATAGCCATTTCAAGAGGTTTGAGGATGAGGGAATTCCAATTGTCTTTTTCGATAGGATTATTGAGGAAATTCATTCCGATAGAGTAATAATTGACGATTTTGATGGGGCTTACCAAGCCACTGAGCATTTAATTATTCAAGGACGTCGGAAAATTGTGCATTTCTCCGGCCCTCAAAATAGGCTTATTGGGCAGAATCGATTAAATGGCTACTTAAAAGCAATGCGCGATAATGGTGTTGTTATTGATGAAAAACTTATAATTCATTGCGATACATTCCAGTCTGCTTTAGTGGAAACTCAGAAGTTAATTGATAGCGGTGTTAAATTCGATTCAATATTTACGGTTAACGATTTTACCGCAGCTGGAGTAATTAAAATACTTACCCGAAACGGTATCAAAATTCCACAGGATGTTTCCGTGGTTGGCTTTGGCGACGACCAAACCTCCATGATGGTGGAGCCTACTCTTACCACTGTTAGCCAACCAGGCTACGAAATGGGAAAAAAAGCTATGGAGCAGTTAATCCGAAGAATTACCCAAACAAGGCAAGAGCCTCCTGCAACTGAAATACTCAAAACTCAGTTAATTGTTCGTGAGTCGTCAAAGATAAGGTAAGAGATTTTTTTCAATTGAAAGGATACCTAATTATATTAAGGTATCCTTTTTTTATATATCCATTAAACCAAAGCTACTGTTTGAACTCATATTTGTGTGGATTTAAATTCTTATAAAATGTGTATGGGGAGATATTTTGTTTTATTAGGCTTAATTTTGTCTACATCGTTATTATTTGCTTTGCCAAGCAATGATTCTTTGCGCGTTAAAAAACAACTCAATGCTATCAGAATAGATGGACATATAAAAATTGATGGTGTTTTAGATGAGGTTGAATGGGTGAATGCCCCAATGGCTAACAACTTTGTCCAGTATGAGCAGTATAACGGACAAGTTCCATCGCAACAGACGGAGGTTAAAGTGCTTTTCGATGATGATGCATTGTATATTGGTGCAAATTTGTTTGATACAAACCCCGAATTAATATATCAAGAACTCGGCAAGCGCGACAACAGCGATAATTTAAAATCCGATGCGTTTTCGGTTCATATCAGTACCTACAACGATGGGTTAAACTATTTACAGTTCATAGTTTCCGCCTCAGGAGTGCAAACCGATATCAAATTAACTGCCGATGAGGAGGAGCGCTCGTGGAATGCAGTATGGACAAGCGATGTTAGAATAAATGATAAGGGCTGGTGTGTGGAAATGCGGATTCCCTATTCTGCGCTAAGGTTCTCAAATAATAGTGAGAATTTTGACTGGGGTATAAACTTTGCCCGTTTAATTAAACGGCATAACGAGAAAAGTACTTGGAATTTTGTGGATAAGTCGCGTCAGGGATTTACCACTCAGTCAGGCATTCTAAAAGGAATAAGTGGAATAAAACCTCCGGTTAGGTTGTCTTTTAGTCCCTATTTATCAGTTTATGCAAATAAACTGCCCGATAAGAATAGCATTGATTATAAGTTTAACGGTGGGATGGATTTGAAGTTAGGATTAAGCCAAAGTTTTACATTGGACATGGCTCTTATTCCTGATTTTGGTCAGGTAAAGTCGGACGATAAGGTTCTTAACCTTACCCCTTATGAAGTTAAGTACGAGGAAGCAAGGCAGTTTTTTACCGAGGGTACAGAACTATTTAATAAAGGCGAAATTTTCTATTCTCGTAGAATTGGTGCTGAGCCAGTTAATGCGGGTATTGTTGAGGATTCTCTGAAGAACTCTGAAGTGATTGAAAATAACCCTGCCGAATCGAAAATGATTAATGCTACAAAAATCTCTGGAAGAACCTCAGGTGGTCTGGGTATCGGTTTCTTTAACGCCATGACGCAAAATATGTATGCAGATATTAAGGATACAATAACTGGAGAGACGCGAAGGTTTTTAACGCAGGGCTTTACTAATTACAATATGGTTGTACTAGACCAAACCTTACCCCATAACTCATTTGTAAGCGTTGCAAATACTAATCTTTTGCGACCTAAAAACGATTATACCGCAAATGTTACGGCTACACAGTTTACAATTCGCGATAAAAAAAATCGTTTTGCTGTGGAAGGAACTGGCGCATTAAGTCAAATACATAACGACTCTGTTACTTATGGCGGAAAGGCATTTCTGGCTATTGAGAAGACTAGTGGAAATTTCAAGGGTGATATTTGGACAAATATTGAGGGAAAGAACTATAATCCTAACGATATGGGATACTTACAAAGTCCCAACGAATTCTCAACAGGTATTGAACTTTCACACCAAATATTTGAACCCTTCTGGCGATTTGTACAATTTGAAAACGAGATGGAGTTTATTCATCAAATGCTTTACTCACCTCGTAATTTTACAAATCAGTATTTAACTTTCAACTCACGTTTTACTACTAAAAGACAGTTTACTGGAGGTATATATATTGAACTTAATCCTAGGGTAGGATATGATTATTACGAACCCAGAGTCGAAGGTTATAAGTTAAAATTACCGACAAAGTATTTTGTTCGTTGGTTTGGTTCGCCCGATTACCGAAAGACTATTGCTCTTGACCATAATGTGACGTACTGGAAAACCTCTGATTACAATCAATATGGCTATTCCTATAGTATTAGTCCTCGAATTCGTTTTAGCGATAAGGTTTTGCTAATTTTAGGTTGGGAACACTCCTTAAACTATAATAATATTGGTTTCTTCAGCATTAGAAATAACAATGTGATAATGGGTAAAAGAGATATTGAAACATTTACCAATACTATTAACTTTTTATACACCTTTAATTCGAAATCGTTTCTAAATCTAAACCTTCGGCATTATGTAAGGCACTTCTATTTCAGTAGTTTTTATAATCTCAATAGGGATGGCTCGCTTACGGCTACAGAAAATCCACCCTATTCTAGTGTGAACTATAATTTGTTTAATATCGATTTACTTTACCAATGGAACTTTGCTCCAGGAAGCGAGCTTGTGCTGGTTTGGAAAAATTCAATAGAGGAGAGGAGTGATAGGTTTACCGAAAACTATTTAAATAACGCTCATGATGTTATAGTTGGTCCTCAATACAATAGCATCTCGTTTAAGATTCTTTACTATATTGATTACCAAATGCTCCGAAAACATAAAAAATAGTTCATTTTATTGCTATTTTTGAACAAATAATTAATTCTTTTTTACAATGGAAGCAATGAATAAGAGAGGCTTTGCCAGCGATAACAACTCAGGTGTTCATCCAAATATTCTAAAATCGTTCGAGCAGGTTAATGTTGGGCATACAATCGCCTACGGCGACGATATATACACCCAACAAGCAGTTGACAAGTTCAAGGCGATTTTTGGCGATGATATTGAAGTTTTCTTTGTTTTTATTGGTTCTGCTGCCAATGTGTTGGGTTTACAGTCAGTAACTCAGCGTCATAATGCCATAATTTGTGCTGATACAGCCCATATCAACGTTGATGAGTGCGGAGCCCCTGAGCGTTTTACTAGTTGTAAACTGCTAGCTGTTTCCACTCCCAACGGCAAACTAACTGTTGATATGGTTAAGAAACACATGCACGGTTTTGGTTTTCAGCATCATGCACAACCAAAGGTTATATCCATTTCGCAGGTTTCGGAGTTGGGTACGGTTTATAAACCCTCTGAAGTTAAGACTTTGGCCGATTTTGCCCATAGCCACAATATGCTGCTCCATATGGATGGAGCTCGATTGGCCAATGCTGCAGTATCACTAAATATTGGTTTCAGAGAGTTCACCCGCGATGCTGGTGTCGATGTGCTTTCGTTTGGTGGTACAAAGAATGGAATGATGTATGGCGAAGCCATTGTGTTCTTTAACAAGCAATTGGCTCACGATTTTATGTACACACGTAAGCAGGGTTTGCAGTTAGCATCTAAAATGCGATATGTATCTGCTCAATTCATTGCATACCTTAATAACAACCAATGGTATGGAACTGCAAGTCATTCCAATAGGATGGCCAAAATTCTTGAGGAAAAGGTACGTCAAATCAGTTCAATTCAAATAACCCAACCCGTTGAGGCTAATGCAGTGTTTGCTATTGTTCCTAGCCATATTATTCCAAAGTTACAGGAGGAGTATTTCTTCTATGTATGGGATGAGGATAAATCCGAAGTACGCTGGATGACCTCGTGGGATACAACAGAGGACGATATTGAAAAGTTTGTGGCCAAGATTCGGGAGTTGATATAGTTATTCTTGAGTAATTTATATATTTGATAATTAAGTAATTCAGTTTTTGAATGGAATGACTTCCAACTTCCAACTTCCAACTTCCATCTTCCATCTTCCAACTATTCTTCGAACTAATTTGTTTTTTGCCAACAAGTTTCTAGTTTTGCCATCGAATTGTTGGGTTGTGTTGAATTATGAGCAAGCATATTAAAGTATTATCTATATCCGTTATTATTGTTTTTGTGGTGGTGGGTTTTGTTGCTTTTCGCGACAAGTCAGTGGCGTCCTTTAAAGTTAAAACTAAGAAGGAAAATCTTTACCCGAATCCAAATACAACTATTATTACCAATAAACTAACCGATTCTACTCAGTTTGAACTAGTAAATAAATCATTTGAGCAGTTTGTGGCCAAGTGGGGATTAACAGGTGCGAGTATTGCTATTGCAAAGAATGGAAAATTGGTTTATACCCGAGGGTTTGGCTATGCCAACAAGGAGGATAAGCAAACAATGCAGCCTTACAATACAATGCGCGTTGCCAGTGTCTCCAAGTTAATTACTGCTACCGCAATAATGAAATTGGTGGAAGATGGCAAGTTGAAATTGGAGGATAAAGTTTTTGGCCCCAATGGAATTCTTAACGATACAATATTCCTCAAGTATAAAGATAAAAGGGTAGAGGATATTACTGTTTATAATCTGCTTAACCACTCAGCAGGGTGGACATCGCGTTGGGGCGACCATATGTTTATAAAAGAGGTAATTGCAAAGGAATTAGACAAAGAACTGCCAATCACTCTGAATGATATAGTTGTTTTTGCACTGTCGAAGAAATTGCATTTTGCACCCGGAAATCATAGTTCGTACAGCAATCTTGGTTATGGAATTCTTCAGTTGGTTATAGAGAGAGTTTCTGAGGAGAACTATGAGGATTACGTTAAGGCGCATATTTTTGAGCCACTTAACATTCACGATGCGCACTTATCGGAGAATTGGGATAGTTTAAGGTATAGCAATGAGGTACGGTACTACGAAGTTCCTGAGGCCGAATTGATTGTTGCATACGATGGTTCGTCGGATAAAGTGCTGAAAAGTAGAGGCGGTAATGATGTTAAAACGCTGGGAGCAGCAGGTGGTTGGATAATTTCATCCATCAATCTAACTAAATTAATTTTGGCAATCGATGGCGATGATAGTTTCCCCGATATTATCTCAAAAAAATCCGTTGCCACTATGGCTGTTGCCGATAAAAAATTCCAGCCGCTGGGTTGGCGTTGGGTGATGAACGGAAAGTTATGGCGTTCGGGTTCATTGGCGGGTACAACAGCATTGGCAGTATCGCGTAGCGATGGTTACTCCTATGTATTTATATCAAACTGTAGTCCATGGAAAGGGGCTCGTTTCCCTTACATTATTGATAGGTTTATGGATAGAACCTTGCCTAAGTTAGATAAAATGCACTTTAACGATTTGTTCTACTACGGAATTGTAAGGAACGATTAGAGTGTTTTGTCATGCTGAACTTGTTTCAGCATCTCTTCTTTATAAAGCCTAATTCAAACTAAAATTATTCTCTAGCAACTTTTCCTGTACCTGAATTTGTTCAATGTACCTTAACCTTTTGATAAGGTATCGTTCCATCTTGTAGGTATCGCGTAACGAGTAGAACGAGAACTTCTCGTTGGAGTTAAGCATCATCGATTTTGCAATGGAGAATAAATTAATTGAATTGTCTGTTACCAAAGAACCGAACACCGGATCGATATTTAATTTAAGCTTTTTTACAAGCACAATCAACTCAGGATTTGATGTTAAGTAATTATCATCGACATATTCAATAATTCCACTGCCATAAAGTTTTCCAGGTAGAATTTCAGTAAAATCAAGTAAGTGAAAATTTCTAACACCTTTTATCATAATAACCATCTCGCCTTTGTTGTTACGAGCTACTACGTTAAGCAATTCAACTTCGCTACCATAGGTTTTTATTTCATCGTCTATTATATATGGTATGCCAAAGGTGTTGCCACTCTCCTCGCACTCATGAATTAATTGCTTATATCTTGATTCAAAAATACGTAATGGGATCTCCTCTCCGGGTAAAAGGAAAACACCCAGAGGAAACATTGCCATCGATTTTGTTGTAAAGCTCATATTTATAGTAATGAATAAAATTATTTATTTGATAATGGAATAAACTTTAGTGATGCTGAGTTTATGCAGTACCTTAAACCTGTAGGTTCAGGGCCATCGTCGAATACGTGGCCAAGGTGTGCTCCACATTTTTTGCACATCACCTCGGTTCTAATCATGCCATGACTTGTATCCTTTGCAAACTTAATGTTATCAACAAACTTGGAATCGAAGAAGCTGGGCCAACCACAGCTGGAGTTGAATTTTGTATTCGATTCAAAAAGTTCTGCCTCGCAGCAAATGCAAACATACTTACCTTTCTCAAAATTATCCCAGTATTCGCCTGTAAATGGGCGCTCTGTACCTTTCTTTTGGGTTACAAAGAATTGCAGGTCTGTTAATCTACTTTTTAAATCATCATTATTCATCTTCTTTGATGTGTCAGTTTGACATCTTACATTTAAACCAATTACCATAAAAAGTGTTCCAATAATTAAATACTTGTGTAATATCATAGTCATTGGTTCTATTTTTGTTGATAAACGCACTGCAAGTAAAATTGTTCATAAAAGAGTTTGCTGATAAAGAATTAGCCGATTTAACTAAAAGTTTAACCATGGATTTTGTGTAATTTTTTAAGTTATTTTTCGTTAAGCATTAACCCATTAATAATATTGGCAATTAATTTTGTAAATATCAAAATCATATAAAGATGAAACGATTACTAACAATTACCTTCGGTATCCTATTATCAGGATTAACTGTAGCCCAGAACGTTGAACAACGCGAATTACCTTTCTTCGATAAGATAAAAGTTTCAGGGCAAATAAAGGTTTTTATTGAGAAAGGGGATAAGGAGATGGCCACCATTAAATCCAATGAAATTCTTACCTCTAATATTATAATTGAGGTTGTAGGTAAAACCTTAGAAATTAAGCTTAAGAAAGATTCAAAGAAGCAAGCAAAAGCCGAAGTGTTTGTTAAGTATAGAGAGTTAAGAGATATTTCCGTTGCAGCAGCGGCATACGTGAGCATGAACGATACGCTTAGGGTTGATAAGTTGGTTTTGAACGTTATCACCACATCCGAGTTTGATAGTGATATTATAGCCAATACTATAGATGTTAAGGTTGGGCAGGGCTCTTCGGTTCGTTTACGTGGTATTGTTCAGAATTACGAGGCAACAATAAATACAAAAGGCGTTCTTTCTGCCCTTGAGTTTAAGGCCGATAGTGCTTTTGTTACTGTTGGTACTGGTGCAATTGCCAAAATATACGCTAAGGAGCTTATTGAAGCTAATGTTCGCCCTGCGGGTAGCTTAACATTTACTGGCGCGCCAAAACAGAAGAATATTAAAACTTCTATTGGTTCAACAGTTAGAGAAGAATAGAACTTTTCATGATAAATCATTGTTCCAGACTAGTTCTGGAACTTTTTTGAATTTATTTTAACCATTTGGTTAAAATAAATGGTTAAAAATTTGGAAACTGTAAAATCTCATAATATATTTGCCGCATGGTTTAACCAAATGGTTAATTAATTATGACAGCAAAAAAAATAGAGAAAGACACTGAAAATAAGATTCTTGAGGCAGCCAAAAAGGTTTTTGTCCTCAAAGGATTGGATGGTGCGCGTATGCAGGAGATTGCCGACGAGGCGGGAATCAACAAGGCTTTGTTGCACTACTATTTCCGTTCTAAGGACCAACTATTTATGATGATTTTTAAGGTCGAAATTGGAAATTTCTTTCCTCGTTTAATTCCTATTCTACTCTCAAAGGAAATGACTTTCGATCAGAAAATCTACCATTTTGTTGAGAATTACATCGACCTTTTCCTAAAAAATCCATTCCTGCCAACCTTTATAATCCGAGAAATAAACCGTAACCCACAAATGGTTGCTCAGTTCTTCATAGAAGCAGGAATAGAATCAAACAATTTTAAACAAATAATTGCTGGGTTTGCCGGCGAGTTGGGGATTAGCCCAAAAGAAGCATTTCACTTAATTATTAACACTGTTAGTGCTTGCATATTCCCATTTGCAGGTAGACCAATTATTGAACAGGTTTTCTTTGATGGGAATACAGCAGAGTATAACCACTTTCTAGAGGAGCGCAAGAAATTTGTTGCGGAGTTTGTGGTGAATTCAATTAAAGGAAGAATGATTAATACTAAATAACGATGAGAGGGTCAATTTTAAAATCAGCATTTTTATTTATTGCGATGTTACCTGTTGTGGCCTATTCGCAGGATACGCTTTCCCTGTCGGGTTTGCTAAAGAGTATGCAGCAGAATAGTTCTCTTTACAAGATAATGCCAGCAACAGACTCTATCTACGCTTTGCGTAAATCTAATATTAAGGTAAACTATCTGCCCCGTGTGGATTTTAATGCGGAGGCTACTTGGCAATCGGATGTTACGCAAATGAACATTCCAATCCCTAATATTTCAATTCCTTCGCCCGATAAGGATAACTATAAAGTAACAGTTGATGTTAGCCAGTTAATTTGGGATGGAGGAGCAACAACCTCAAGGTTGAAATCGGAGGAGAATGTTCGATTACTAGAGCAGAACAAGGTTGATAATGAACTTTACGTGCTTAAGGATAGGGTTGCCTCGCTTTATTTTGGGTTATCATCCATAGATATTGCTGTTCAGCAATTGAGAATTATGGAAGGCGAATTGGATAAGCGCATTGCTGAAATACAGGCAGGTGTGAACGCTGGTGCAATTCTTGAATCAACACTTATTGCTTTGCAGGCCGAGAAATTAAGGATATCCCAGAGTGTAGATGCAAACCTAGCTCAGCGCGATAACTTGATAGAATCAATTTACTCCATTACAGGTACAAGAATTGGAGAGCAGTCCGAAATTAAGTTGCCGAACTTAACCGTTCCAACCAACAACCTGTGCAACAGACCAGACTATAAAACTTTCGATTTACAGCAGAACTACCTCGCAGCAACTTCAAAGTTATTATCGAGTAAGCGTATGCCAACACTTGCTGCATTTGCTAAGGCTGGTTATGGGAAGCCGGGTTTAAATATGCTCTCGAGCGAGTTTGATACTTACGCCATACTGGGTGCGCGCTTATCGTGGAATATTTGGGATTGGAATAGCACATCGCGTGAGCGCCAGAACATCAAAATACAGCAGAATATTATGGAGTACCGTCGCGATGTATTCGATGATAATTACAATTCGCAGGTAAAATCTTCAATAGCACAAATCAACTCTTTGGAGAAGCAAATATTAAGCGATGAAAAGATTGTTCAACTCCTTGAGAAATCTGTTCAGGTCTCTGCATCGCAGTTGAAGAACGGAACAATAACATCTGCTACTTATCTGTCAGATTTTAATAGCCTTTTGCGTGCAAGAATCGATATGAGTTTGCGAAAAGTAAAACTCTCGCACGAGAAGGTGAAACTTTATTTTACAATGGGTTTAGATATTAACGAATAAAAATATAAGGATATGATTTTCAGTAGAATTAAATATTTGTCGATGCTGTTTGCAGTTGTGGTTATTTCATCATGCGGTAGCAAGAATGGTGAGTCCGATGCATATGGAAATATTGAAACCGATGATTTGACTGTTTCGTCGGAGGTTAGCGGTAAGTTGGTACAACTTAAAGTAGATGAGGGTGACATTGTTGTGAAAAATCAACCAATCGCGCTGGTTGACACCGTTCAGCTTCAACTTAAGTTAAATCAGCTATACGCTCAGTCCGATGCTGCCAAAGCAAAGTTACAGAGTATTAATGCCCAAGTGGCAGTTCAGGAGGAGCAGGTTAAGGTGATTAAAGTTGAACTCGATAGAGTTAAACGCTTGATGGCCGATAGCGCTGCAACTCAGCGTCAACTAGACGATGTAGAAGGTCGTTATAGTATTGCGGTACGTCAAAAAAGTAGTATTGAGGTTCAACGTAGCGGTGTAACTGCTGAAATGGCAGCAATTACTGCACAAATTGACCAAGTTAATGACCAAATAAATCGCTGTAAAATTCTATCGCCTACATCTGGAACCGTAGTGGCTCGTTACGTTCGCGAGGGCGAATTGGTAACTACCGGAAAACCTATGTGCCGTGTGGCAAAACTCGATACCGTTTATGCTCGAATTTATATTGATGAAACTCAACTCGCCGATTTTAAAATTGGAACAACAGTTAAGGTAATAACCGATGGTGCTGAGGGAAAATTAATAGAGAATGATGGAACTATTACCTGGATTGCATCGGAGGCCGAGTTTACTCCAAAAGTAATACAAACACGTAATGAGAGGGTTAACTTGGTATATGCCGCAAAAGTGCGTATCCCTAATATCTCGGGTAATTATAAAATTGGAATGCCTGTAGAGATAAGGATAATAAGGTAAATGATGTGTTGGGAGTAAATTGTTTGTTGATAGTGAAAAGTCACAAGTCACAAGTCACAAAATACGCCTAACAATCTAAAAGTCTAGTAAAATGAACGTAATCAAAATAACCAACGTTTCAAAATCCTATGCCACAGTTAAGGCATTAAAGGATATAACCTTAAGTGTAGAGCGTGGCGAACTATTCGGTTTAATTGGCCCCGATGGTGCAGGGAAGACTACCTTGATGAGGATTTTGACTACGCTTCTGCTACCCGATAAAGGAAGCGCACAGGTTTGCGAGTTGGATGTGGTTAACGATTACCGAAAGGTTCGAAACATTCTTGGATATATGCCCGGCCAATTCTCACTTTATCAGGATTTGAGCGTGGAGGAAAACCTGAAATTCTTTGCGGGTGTTTTTGGAACCACCATTGAGGCGAATTATCATCTGATTGAGGATGTGTATAAGATGCTTGAGCCATTTAAAAATCGTCCTGCTGGCAAACTTTCCGGTGGCATGAAACAGAAATTGGCGCTTTCGTGTGCGTTAATCCACAAGCCGGAGGTTCTAATTCTGGACGAGCCAACTACAGGTGTTGATGCCGTTTCGAGGAAGGAGTTCTGGGGCTTACTCCGTAAGTTGAAAGCCGAAGGAATTACAATTTTGGTTTCCACAGCCTACATGGACGAAGCATCGCTTTGCGACAGGGTTGCATTGATTCAGAAAGGCGAAATACTGGGAGTTAATAAACCTGAACAATTTGCAAAGGAGTATCCATATAGATTATTCAGCATTGAGCATCCCGATGTTACATTGAAACTGAATGAGGTTCGCGGGTTTAATTCGTGTAAGGGTGCGTATCTGTTTGGCGGAGCGTTACACTTTTCGTCGATAAATAACAATGAAACACCCGAAGGTATAATTAATCAGTTGAGTGGAATAGGAATCTCGAATCCAATTGTAAAACCCATCGACGCTGGAATTGAGGATTGCTTTATTCAGATGATGGAGAATTAGGAATGATTAGGTTATTTAGTGATTAGGTGCTTGATGGAAAAGTCAATCGTTTTAGAGTAAATTGGAAAAAGTATGAACATAGTGATACAGAATTTAAAAGTCAAGTGGGCGGGATTGGCAAAACTGCGAGCAGGAGTAAGCGTGAATGCTGTAAGTTGTAGAATTTCGCAAAAGGGGCTTGCCTACTTTTGCAGAAATTCTAGACTTACAACAGG
>CAZTVY010000038.1:0-13665 GCA_964617235.1 uncultured Rikenellaceae bacterium
GATTATAAGGCGCAAGGATGAGCTGAGGAGGCATCTTTGACATCGATGCAAAGTTAATTCAGCTCGAGGAAGAAGAGCAGCGTACACAGTCCCCAAATTTCTGGGATAATCCCGCCGAGGCGGAAAAACAGCTTAAAAAGGTTGCCAGTATTAAGGCTTGGACCGAGGGTTTTAACAAGGTAAATAGGCTGGTTGACGATTTACAGGTAATATTCGATTTTGCCCGCGAGGGTGCTGCCACTTCCGATGAGGTTGATGCGAACTATGCAGATTGTATTACGGCCATTGAGGATTTGGAACTAAAAAATATGCTCCGCAACGAGGAGGATAAGTTGGGCGCTATCCTTAAAATCAACTCTGGCGCTGGAGGAACCGAGAGTATGGACTGGGCTGCAATGCTTATGCGTATGTACATTCGTTACGGCGAGCGCAATGGTTACGAGGTTAAGGTGATTGATATGCAGGATGGCGAGGAGGCCGGAATAAAATCGTGTACCCTCGAGTTTGTGGGTGATATGGCCTATGGATACTTGAAGAGCGAGAATGGCGTTCACCGTTTGGTGCGTATTTCGCCGTTCGATTCCAATGCACGCCGTCATACATCGTTTGCCTCGGTGTTTGTTTCCCCTGCAATTGACGATACCATTGAAATTACTGTTAACCCTGCCGATATCAAGTGGGACACTTACCGCTCATCCGGTGCAGGCGGGCAGAATGTTAATAAGGTTGAGACGGGAGTTCGTTTGTATCACAATCCAACTGGTATTGTAATTGAGAATACCGAATCGCGTTCGCAGTTTCAGAATCGCGAGAATGCTATGCGGTTGCTAAAATCGCACCTGTACGAGTTGGAACTCCGTAAACGCCAGGAGATTCAGGCCGAGATTGAGGGTAAAAAGATGAAAATTGAGTGGGGTTCGCAAATCCGTAACTACGTGCTTCACCCATATAAACTGGTAAAGGACTTGCGGAGCAATTTTGAAACTTCCGATACAACATCAATACTTGACGGCGATTTGAACGATTGCATAAAATCGTACCTAATGCAGTTTGGGGCTGAGTAAGAGATTGTCCTGCTGATAACGCAGAGCACTTCATTACTCTTGATGTGCTTAATAGCCTACTATCTCAATCTCTAACAATCTGTGCAAATCTGCACAATCTGTGTCATCCGTGTTCTATTCTTTTCCGCAGATAACGCAGATTGGGGCAGAGCACTCCAATTCTCCACAACTCCAAACAGATTTATTCCCTAATCTAGGTAAGGCATAAAGAACTCTATCTTTCCGCACTTGGGGCAATGGTATATTTCGAAGGTTTCGCGGTTGGTGAATAGCTCAAAGATATCGCCTAATGCTCCTATTCTGGTTCCCTCATGAAACTTATAAAGCCCAGAGTATTCCATGGGTGTGTTACACCTTAAGCAGTTGATGTTTTTTGTGCCTTTGGGTTTTTCCTCAGTGGGAGGGATGAGTTCGCTTAAATCGAAATGACATTCGGGACAATATTTTTTCGATGAGTCAACCTCTGTTCCGCATTTTGGGCAAACGTTCTTAAAATCGTTGCTGTCTAAAATTTTCTCGTCAGCAAAACAGTACTGACATTTCCAGCAGATATCGAAATTATCCTCTACTTCGGCGTTACAATTGGGGCATGTTTTCATCTCAAAATAATTAGTAAGAAAACTAAGTTAATGGAATTTTTGATTTGTTTCCCACAAATAACGCATATTGATGCGGAGTACTCCATTACTCCATTCCCATAGTGTGCTTAATAACTTATTATCTTAATCTCTAAAAACCTGTGAGAATCCGTTCAATCCGTGTCATTCGTGTTCTATGTTTTTCCCGCAGATTATCGCAGAGTACTCCATCACTCCATCACTCCAATCAACTCATTAACTTATTCTTTCATCATCTCATTAGCCCAATGCCTAGTCCTTCCTCAGCCTAGCTCTGGTTATTAGACCAACAGGGACAAAGGCAAACACTTTTCGCATTTTTTCGCGTGGAACTTGCGATAGAAATAACCCCGAAACCACCACCGCTATACCAATCATTTTTACTGGAGTTAGAATTTCGTCTCTTAAAAAATAGGCAAAAATTGCTGTAAGAACAGGAATTGCATTGGTAAACGCATTTGCACTTGTTACACCTAAATGCTTTACGGAGAAGGTGAAAAGTAGGAATGCTATGGTAGAACCAAATACTGCCAGTTCAATAATCGGAATCATCAACTTAACACTAACGCCAACACTCATAAAGTGGTTGAACTCAAAAATCAAGAATAACGGCAAAAAGTAAAGTGTACCCAAGGTGTTTTGGTAGGTGATAATTGTAAAAACATTGTACTTGCAGGTTAACTTACGCAGTGTTAATGAGTAGCCAAGCGCCGCAACAACAGCCAACAGCATAAGTAGAACCCCGTAAGGGTTAGCATCAACCTTCTCAAATCCTTTGTGGAAAATAACAATGCCCACCCCAACTACCGATACTAAAATTCCCAGGAAGTTCATCAGCGTGATTCGCTGTTTGTAAAGGTAGAATTCCCCAAGCGGGCTAAAAAGTGGTATAGTGCAAATAATTACTGCGGCTAATGTGGACGAAACCATTGTCATTCCGTAGGCCTCGCCTACGAAGTAGAGGAACGGCTCAAAGAACGCTAAAAGTAAGAAATATTTGATATCGGCCTTGTTAACCTTAACCAACTTGCCAATAATTCCTGTAACCACAAAGAGCAATGCGCTCGAAATCGCTAAGCGGAGTGTAACCAAGGTGAGAGGCTTGTATAAAACATCCTTATACCAAATAAATGTTAGCGACCAAAACATCATGGCCATTACAACCGCTACGTAAATCCAAAATCCTTTTTTCTGCATTGTTTTTTTAAGTTAAGCCGGTGCAAAAATAATCTTTTATTGGTCAGGTATTAACATAGGCTTTCAGTTTGATTATTAAAATAAAAAAAGACCGAGAACAACTCGGTCTTCTAGGAACTTTTACTTTAGAATTACTTCGCTTCAGTAACAATCACTTTATCTATAACATGTACCACTCCATTTGTTCCCTGTACATCGGCTAGCACAACGTTAATGTTACTGTTGATTTTTACACCACTGCTAACGTTGATGTTTATGCTGTTGTTAAGTGTGTTTACTGAACCGGTAGTTAGGTCGGTTGAGCGTACATTGCCACTTACAACGTGGTCGAGTAGAATTGGAGTTAATGCTTCCTTTGATAGGTCTGCGATACCTGTAACATCCAGTGCTTCAAACAGTGCGTTAAATGCATCGTTAGTTGGAGCGAAAACGGTGTAAGGTCCTTCGCCTTTTAGTGTTTCAACAAGTTCGGCTTTCACTAAAGCTGATACAAGAATGCTGAAGTTGTCGTTATCCAATGCTATATCACCTACAGTTGGAGGAAGTAACACTTTGTCTATCACATGTATTATCCCATTTGATGTGCCTATATCAGCTAAAGTGATTCCAACGCCACCATTCAGTTTAAGGTTTGTTGCATCAACTTTTAACGAAACATTCTTGTTTCCTGTACCTGTGCTTAAGGTTGTAACATAACCATTTGTCAAATCAGTCGATTTTACTTTTGCACCAACTACATGGTAAAGTAGAATTGGGGTTAACTGTTCCTTTGTTAAATCATCAATTCCATTAACTCCTAAATCTGAGAACAGCTGGTTGAATGCTGCATTGGTTGGTGCAAATACTGTAAATGGACCATCAGCCTGAAGTGCTGTTACTAATTCTGCTTTTTGTAATGCTGCAACTAGGGTTGAAAAATCTGAATTTGATACCGCAACTTCCACAATATTCTTTGGTTTTTCCATTACATCATCATCACTCTCGCAAGAAGTTAACGCAAATGTTGATACAATACCTAGTACTGCAATAATCGTAAATAAAGTTTTTCTTGTTTTCATCGTTATTAGGTTTTAAAATTTGATGTATAAACATAGGGCTATAAATATTGTTCAAATAAAATATAAAAAAATCATACAAAAGGATAATAATATTTTTACAAAATTATACAAATAATTATTTTTCAGTATTTTAGCAAGTGAATTTCTTTTGATTTTTTATTCAGCCGAATAGTATTTACTAAAAACATTCCTCACGAACACTTAATCTTCAAATTATCTCATTTTCAAATTGCATAACTTTCTTTGTTTTTTTCTACTTTTACAAAACGCAAATTCTGGAGCAATGGAAGAGTTAATCCGATTAAGGCACGAGTTACACCGCAATCCTGAACTATCGGGGGAGGAGCGGGCTACTGCTAAACGCTTACGTTTTTTCCTTAGCCGTTATAGGCCCGATGAGCTATACTCCAATATTGCTGGAGAGGGTATGGCAGCTGTATATAATGGTAAAGAAGATGGTCCAACAGTTCTTTTCCGATGCGATATGGATGCTTTGCCAATTGCTGAAACCAACGACGTTAAGTATAAATCGAATGTTCCTGGTGTGTCGCATGTTTGTGGGCACGATGGGCACATGGCAATAGTATCGGGGCTTGCGGTGAAATTTAGCGAGAAACCCTTGGACAGAGGGCGCGCAATTTTACTCTATCAACCTGCCGAGGAGAACGGGCTAGGAGCAAAGAACTCCATTGAGCGACTTAAGGAGTTGGATATGATTCCGAATTACGCCGTAGCATTGCATAATCTGCCCAAGTATTCCAAAGGACAGATAATTATGGGTAGATATACATTTTCATCGGCATCAAAAGGGTTGATTATCAACTTAACTGGGCGTAACTCCCATGCAGCATACCCCGAACGCGGATTAAATCCTTCTGTGGCCGTTGCCGAAATAATCCAAATGCTTAACAACCTTAAAGATTCAGTTGCTTTTAAGGATTTTGTGCTTGTTACATTGATTCACGTTAGTGTAGGCGAGGTAGCATTTGGAACATCGGCTGGCTCTGCGGTAATTATGGCTACACTTCGAGCGTTCGATAATGCCGATATGGATTTGCTATCCGATAAGGCCGTAAGCCTATCGGCTCAAATTGCCGAGAATTTTGGGCTAGGAGTATCCACATCGTTTACCGATGAGTATCCTGCATCGGTTTGTAATCCGGAACTAACAACCATTGTGGAGGGTATCTGTAAGCAACAGAATAAAGATGTTCTGTACCTAGAGCAACCTAACCGTTGGAGCGAGGATTTTGCTCACTTTACCTCCTGTTGTCCTTCTATTATATATGGCTTAGGCTCTGGCGAAAATCAACCCGATATTCACTCGCCCGACTACGATTTTCCGGATGATATAATAATGGACGGAGTTGAGTTGATGGAAGCAATTGCAAGGGAACTTACTAGCAGAGGCTAAGCAAGAGTTGCTTCCCTCAGATTACGCAGAAACTTGCAGAGTGCTCCATTACTCCAATCATCCACATTGTCAAATTATCCAATTATCTCATTAGCTAATTGCTCCTTGCCCTGCTCACAAGGTAAACCCCGGCAAAAACAAGTAGTGCAGCAATTATCTTTTGGGCATCGAGCATATCCTGTTCAAGTATTGCTGCAACCATAGTGGCAATTACTGGCTGTGAGTATATGTAAATGCTTACAGTGGTGGCCTGAACATGTCGCAATCCCCAACTATTTAATAAGTATGCTAGGAATGTTGGTCCTAGCAGAACAAAAATAATTGCACCATATATAGAAGGGGGAATACTTTCCCACTGAGTGTTGAGCAAATCGGTAAATCCGAAAGGGAGAACGGCAAAGAATCCTACGGTAAACACACCGCGCATTACTGTTATAGGACTGTACTTGCTCATTAGCGGCTTAACTACTACTAGGTAACCCGCATAGAACAGCGTGTTGAAGAATAACATCACATTACCTACAAAGTGCTCCGAGCCAAATCCAATTTCACCCTTTCCAAAAATTAACAGCAAAGCGCCCGATGCTCCCACAACTAAACCGATAATTTTTGTTATGCTTATCCGTTCGCCAATGGCCAAAAAGGCAATCAGCATAACCATTGCAGGGTTTAATGTCGATATAATTGATGAATCAATAGGTGAACTGAAGTTTAGGCCATATAGGAAAAGCATTTGGTTGAACGAAACACCCATAAGACCAGCCATAATAAAGCGTACGTAATCCTTTTTATCGATACGCTCATACTTTCGGCCAACCTGAGAGAATAGGTAAAACAGCGCAGAGGCAGTTATTACCCTTAGCAGGGTGAATCCCCCTGGCTTTAAATGGTCAGGCATAACCCCTTTGGCAATGGAGTAATTAATACCAAAAAGTATGTTGGCCGCTATAATAGCCATGTGTGCCCTAAGCCTATTCTGTTTTTCCATTCAGTTCAACCTGTTGTAAAATATAAATACCAAGCATCTGACCTAAGGATTGATTAAAAGTTTAGCTCCCGTTTTACGAATTATTAATCCTAATTGTCCCCAATGCAAACCAAATTATTTTAAATTTGTTGACCAGTAACTCAAAAAAAAGTAATGCACAAAGTTAAAGCATCTATCCCCGAAAATCCAGCCCGACGAATAAAACTGAGTTCAGCGCTCATTCCTATTGTAATTGGTTTGGGAGTTGTGGCTTACATGCTTTATACCGAGTTTAACCCCGAGGCGTTAAATCTTATTCAGTTTACTTGGCGTTCCGTGTTTTGGCTTTTTGTTGCTATTATTTTTATGGCTTGTCGCGACATTGGTTACATTCTGCGCTTAATTACCCTTACCGATGGTAAGTTTAGGTTTTGGCAGGCTTTTAGGGTAATAATGCTATGGGAATTTACATCGGCAATTACACCCTCGGCTGTTGGTGGAACAAGTGTAGCTATAGTTTATGTTAATAAAGAAGGTCTAAATCTGGGTCATAGTTCAGCAGTGGTGATGATTACTTCGTTCCTGGACGAACTTTACTTTGTGTTGATGTTTCCTATTGTTATGCTTATTGTTGGTACATCGGATTTGTTCGGAATTGCGGCGGCAAATAGTGCAATAATCCGAGAACTGATGATTTTTAGTGCAGTAGGATATGCAGTAAAGTTAGTTTGGATAATCTTTCTTAGTTACGGCCTGTTTTTTAATCCTCGCGGGTTAAAGTGGTTGATTCTGATGATTTTTAAGTTGCCTTTGCTTAGGCGTTGGAAACACGGAGCAAACCGTGCCGGTACCGATATAATAAGTAGTTCAATTGAATATAGGAAAAAACCATTCTCGTTTTGGGCTAAAGCTTTTGCTAGCACATTTTTATCGTGGACATCGCGTTTCTGGGTTGTAAATGCAATTTTATTGGCCTTTTTTGCTGTTGAGGACCACCTGCTTATTTTTGCACGTCAGTTGGTAATGTGGATAATGATGCTAGTGAGCCCAACGCCTGGTGGTAGTGGCTTTGCAGAGTTTATTTTTACCCGCTATCTCTCAGAGTTTATACCGGTTGATGCTGCATTGCTCGGTTCAATTGCTGTGGGAATGGCACTGCTATGGCGCTTTATAAGTTACTACCCATATCTATTTATTGGAGCAATTGTTTTTCCTAGGTGGATTCGTAAAAAGTTTTTGCACGGAGGGAGCTAGTCGATTGGTCAGTTAGAGAATTTGACAATGGATTAATGAGGATTTTTGGAGTAATGGAGCAATGGAGTGCTTTAGGAGTATTCGCCTAAACCGTGGAAAAAATAAAAACCCCGCCTTTTTTAAGCGAGGTCTTCTATATTGTCATACTGTTTAATTGCCCAATTGTCTATCCATTCTCCTGAATGTACTTTATCATCGATTCAAATATTAGCCTACCATCGGTGTTGCCCAACTCATCATCGGAGGCTCTTTCGGGGTGAGGCATCATGCCGAACACGTTTTTGCGCTCGTTGCAAATACCTGCAATATTCTCAACTGCTCCGTTGGGGTTGAACGATTCCGATACCATTCCGCTCTCATCGCTGTAGCGGAAAAGGATTTGGCCATTTATACGCATCTGCGCAAGGGTTTCTCTGTCGGCAAAGTAACGTCCTTCGCCGTGGGCAATTGGTATTTTAAGTGCCTTATCCTTAGGTAGGTATTTGGTTAAAGCGGTGGTTTTACTATCAGGGGTAAGGAAAACATTCTTGCAAATAAACTTCTGGTTCATGTTATGTAGTAAGGCTCCAGGTAGTAATCCTGATTCGCAAAGAATCTGGAAGCCGTTACAAATGCCAAAAACATAACCTCCGTTATTGGCAAACTCAATAACCCTATTCATAATTGGAGAGAACTTAGCCAGAGCACCTGAACGCAAGTAATCGCCGTAGGAGAAACCTCCTGGGAGAATAATCACGTCGATATTCCCATCAAAATCGGTTTCCTTATGCCAAAGTGTAACCACTTCCTGTTCAAGGATATCTTTTAGTACATACACGGTGTCCCTATCGCAGTTAGACCCCGGAAATATTACAACTCCAAACTTCATAGGATTTTTTTCTTTAACGTTTCAAAGATAGATATTAAAATGATACCCACCAAACTAGCCTTTGCTTTGTGTTCAGATTTTATTAATTTTACTCACATAAATACTCAATCTGAAATGGTTAGAAAAATATTCCGTTACCTTGCAATTTTGATTGCATTTTTGCTGGTGATGTTTGGGTTGTTAATAGCCTACGCATCGATAACTTACTATAATCCAGAACCAAAGCTGAGTGTTTGGTCATCCGAGTCACCCGATACTATTCCCGTTGGCGACACCTTAACCGCTTTAACTTGGAATATTGGCTACGCAGGGTTAGGCGATAATATGGACTTTTTCTACGATGAAGGAACAAAAGTTCGCGATACCAAAGAGCGCACACTCCAAAACTTGGACTCAATAACTGTTTTTCTGGACCAGCATAAACATCGGAATTTTTTCCTTTTACAGGAGGTTGATTTCGATTCACGTAGAACATATGGGATGAATCAAACCGCTAAAATAGTTAAGGCCCTAAATTATCAGAGTTCGGTGGGCTATAACTACAACGCTTTCTTTGTGCCTATTCCAGTCTCGAATCCAATGGGAGGAGTGCTGTCTGGGGTTGTAACTTATAGCCAGCCAGTTCCGGAAAAATCATTCCGATACCAGTATCCAGGTCAATTCTCTTGGCCTGTTCAGCTTTTTAACCTGCGCAGGTGTATGTTAGCAAATCGCTACCCAACCAATAATGGGAAAGAGTTTATCTTAGTAAATACCCACAACTCTGCTTTCGACGATGGCTCGCTGAAAAAGCAGGAGATGGATTTTTTGAAACAGTTTGTGGTTGAGGAATACGAAAAAGGAAACTACGTTGTGGTTGGTGGCGACTGGAATCAGTCTCCGCCAAATTTTCCTCTGACAACCTTTGGCGATAATTACATTGTACCATTTTTTAAACTAACTAACATAGGTGAAAACTTTATGCCTGTTGGCTGGACGTGGGCTTACGACTCTACCGAGCCAACTAACCGCTACCTGAACGAGTCTTATGTCCTAGGCCGAAACTACACGGGCATACTCGACTTCTTTTTGCTATCGCCCAATGTACGCATGGTAAATTGTAAAACACAGAACCTAAACTTTAAGCACTCAGACCATAACCCCGTGCTAATTAGCTTTGAGTTGATACCAGAGAATGCGTTGTAGTTGATTAACCTTTAATATTTCAACGTTTAGAGTGCCATTTGTGCTCATCTACGTACTTATTTTACTCTTTTGTCAAAGATTTTTGTAAGTTTACCGTTGGGGTTTGGCTAGGTCTGCAAAACTGAATATATTTCAGCATTGCTTTTGTCGATTAGTAAACAATTTTTACCTTTAACAATTCAAAATAAAAGTTATCTTTGTTATTGTATCTTGTTACAGGTAGTATTAGCTAGTATTAAGTAGATGAGTATGCAGGTAACCGACCAGGATTTACAGTATTTTGTTACATCAATAAAAAGTGTTTCTAAGTATGATTTTTCCGAATACTCGGATAAATCCTTGAAGCGCCGCTTGCAGAAAATTTTGGAGGATTACAATCTGGATTTAACCAATCTCATAACTACAATCAGAATCGATAAAGTTTTCTTGGAGAAAATAGTTAAGGAGATTACCGTTAATACCACCGAACTTTTCCGCGACCCGCCTGTATGGCACCTGCTTAGGTCAAGAATTCTTCCGCGCTTTAAGAACAACAAAACAATCAATATCTGGCATGCCGGATGTTCCACCGGTCAGGAGGTTTACTCCATGATGATTCTACTTAACGAGATGGGAATGCTCGATAAAGCTAAACTTTTTGCAACCGACCTTAATGTGGATGTGCTCGATGCTGCCAAGCAGGGTGTTTATAAGTACCGGTTTAACCTAGGATATTTAGATAATTTCGACAAGGTTATCAAGCAAAACCCTTTGAACTTTGAGGAGTACAACGAGGTTCCATACGAAAAGTATTTCGATATTGACAAGGTAAAGGATACCATTACAATGAAGAAGTTTCTTACCGAAAAGCCCATTTTCCGTAAGCACGATTTGGTTGTGGATGGAAACATATTTTTTGCAAAATTCGATTTAATTCTGTGCCGCAACGTAATTATTTACTTCAACTACGCGTTACAGAATAAGGTTTTTGAACTTTACCATACCAATTTATACCCCAAGGGTGTTTTGTTGCTTGGCATGCACGAAACCATTCTTGGCCCATGGGCAAATAAGTTTGAGCGACTTGGACAGGCTTATGTAAAAAAATAGTAGCAAACGAATTATCGGATAAATAATGAAGCTTTTAAAAAACATAAAAATTGGTCAGCGGGTACAACTCTTTGTTATTCCCTCAATAGCCATTCTTTTCGTTTTTGCAGGGTTGACCTTAAACTTTATGTCAAAACGTAGAGTTTTTGAGGCAGCAAAACTTCAGGCAAGTGTTTATATCGATAAAACCATTCAGATTATTGATGTTGTTGAAAAGAGAACTGGACGCGGATTTACCACAGACGATAAGGTGGAGCTAAAACCTTACTTCCAGAGCCCCGCATACTATAACTCCGATTTTCCTTGCATAATATCAAGCAACGGTGAATATTTGGTTCATATACTCCGCGAAGGTCAGCGCTTGTCGCTTTCAGCCATCAACCAGTTAAAAGCAAAGGCCGATAAACAGGGAAGTTTCTTTTATACCGACTTTACCGACAACTCAACCGAGGAGCGCTTGCTCTGCTTTAAGTACTACGAACCCTACAACGCTTACATTGCGGTATCAGTTAGTCCTTCAGAGGTGCTAGCTCCACTCCTCAATAATCGGAGAGTCTTGATACTAATCATATTCTTTTCAGCAATTGCCGCGGCTCTTGCGGTACGGGTGATGATTAACCCCATTGTTCGGAATGTAAATTTGGTAAACATAAAGCTCCGTCAACTTTCCAATGGCGATATTCCTAATCATCTCAAAATTGACTCAAACGATGAGATTGGTTCAATGGTTGGCTCCTTGAATAAACTGATTGATGGATTAAAGCAAACAACCGAGTTTGCTCGCGAAATTGGTAAGAATAAGCTCGATTTTCAGTATAAACCGCTCAGCAATAAGGATGAGCTGGGTAACGCACTGCTCGACATGCGCAATAACCTTAAGCATGCCAACGATGAGGAGATGCGCCGTAAGCAGGAGGACGATATCCGTAGCTGGTCCAACGCAGGCTTGGCCAAGTTTGGCGATATACTCCGTCAGAACAATAACAACCTTAACATTCTGGCCGATAGCATTATTCAGAATCTTGTAAATTACTTGGATGCGAATCAGGGCGGAATATTTATTTATAATGAGTCCGACTCCGACCGCTACCTAGAACTTCTCTCTGCATTTGCATACAACCGGAAGAAATTCATCGATAAAGTAATTCAGCTAGGTGAAGGTTTGGTGGGCACTTGTGCTTTAGAGAAGCAAACTGTTCATCTTAAAGAAATTCCAGAGAATTATATAGCCATAACATCTGGGTTAGGAGAAGCAACTCCTACTTCATTATTAATTGTTCCACTTAAGCTTGAGGACAATATTTTTGGGGTTTTAGAGATTGCTTCGTTCAAGGAGTTTACCCAGCATGAAGTTGAGTTTGTTGAGAAGATAGGCGAAAGCATTGCATCAACCCTATTCTCAGTTAAGAATAGCATTCGCACTAAAATATTGCTGGAGCAATCGCAGCAGCAACGCGAGGAGATGGCCGCTCAGGAGGAGGAAATGCGCCAAAATATGGAGGAAATGCAGGCCACTCAGGAGGAAATGTCGCGTAAGAATGTGGAGTTGGAGGTGGTTACCAATGCCATTAACCAAGCATTGCTTGCAATGACCCTTAGCGAGGATGGTTATGTGGTGGACTCCAACAATAATTTTCAGGTTCTTGTGGGATTCTCAAAATCCGAATTGGACGGCAAGATGTTCTTTGACCTTATACATTCCGAGCAACGTAAAGATTTTAACTCCGTGTGGGAGCAGGTGCTAATGGGTCAAACGGTAAACGAAACCTTGCATCTTGCTGGCGATAACGGATTGGACCATTATATTATGGCTTCAATATCTCCAGGAATTGACGATATGGGGATGATTGTTAAGATTTTCCTAATAGGTCAGGATATTACCGAAACTAAGAAACTTGAGCTTATGGCTCAAAAGCAGGCCGAGGAGATTGAGCAAACAATAATAGAACTGAAAATGGAGCAGGATGTTTCGGCTCAACGCGAGAAGGACATGGAAACACTGCTTAAGGCACTTGACCAGAATTGCTTGGTTACAGTTTTGGAACCCGACGGACTAATCACTTATATCAACAATAAAAATGTTGAAACGCTTGGCGACGCTAAAGAGGATATTGAAGGTAAATATCTGCACGATTTAGACTTTACCGCAAAGAATAAACCTAAAGAGTTTAAGGCATTCTGGGATAATTTACATAAAGGAATTAAGCAGACCAGGGTTTTCTCCTTAAATGTTGGTAATAAGGAGGTATGGATACAGGAGAACTACACCCCTGTAATGGATGAGTTTGGGCAATTATATAGAATTATAAATATTGGATTTGATATTACTGAGAATAAGCAGCGCGAGGTAGAAATGACCAGTCTTATCAACCAACTTAAGGATTTAAAAGATAAAAAGTAGAATGATACGATACGAAATAGGCATAGTAGATACACGAAACGTAATCAAAGTCTTGCTCGACGATTTTGGTTTCGATTTCAGGGATTATGCCCTTACCTCTTTTAAACGACGATTGGAGCACGTAATCAACAATAATGGATTACGCGATGCCGATGGTTTAATTAGTCGCTTTCAGAACAATAAGGATTTTATTGACCAGTTCCTTTTCGAAATCACCCCTGAAACTACCGAAATGTTCCGCGACCCATCATTCTGGCGAATTCTTCGCGATGAAGTTTTGGTTGAAATTACTCGAGGCTCAGCAAATAAACCAAGAATTTGGGTGGCATCGTTTGATTCAGGAGAGGAGTTGTACTCTTTGGCAATCATTCTTAAGGAGATGAATCTGCTCGATAGTGTTCAGATATATGCTAATGTATTTACCGATAAGTGTATTAATAGGATAAAAAGCGGTAGGCTCGACCCTAAGGATTTGGAAACCAATGAGGCCAATTACCAGCGACTTAACGGGAAATTCCAGTACTCCTCATACTATAAAATGGATGGTAATA
>CAZTVY010000039.1:0-13499 GCA_964617235.1 uncultured Rikenellaceae bacterium
GTTGCCGAGAACGTTAATACCGGCGAATGCTTTAGAACTGCAACCGACAAGTATGAATTGAAAAAATTACAGAGCGATATTGATAATTTCAACAGTCAGAATAAATACCAAAAACGTGGTTTAGCATTGATGCCATTATGTTTTGGGATATCGTTCACCAACACATCAATGAACCAGGCTCGTGCATTGGTACATATCTATCAAGATGGTAGCGTATCGGTTAGCACCGGAGTTATTGAGATGGGACAAGGCGTTAACACCAAACTTGCAC
Source organism: uncultured Rikenellaceae bacterium (assembly GCA_964617235.1). GTDB lineage: Bacteria > Bacteroidota > Bacteroidia > Bacteroidales > Tenuifilaceae > SB25. Next base: position 272 of record CAZTVY010000039.1, read on the forward strand.
AAATTGCATCGCAGATGCTAGGCATTGGAATCGACAAGGTTAAAATACACTCCACCAACACTTCACGTGTGGCCAACACATCGCCCACTGCAGCTAGTAGTGGAGCCGATTTAAACGGAAATGCGCTAGTCATTGCCCTTAAGGCTTTAATTACAAGGCTTAAGGATGTTGCTGCTGAAATTACAGGTTCAAAGGCTGAGCAAATAGCATTTGTCAATGAGGAGATTACTGCTGACGGAAAGACCACTGGCTTAACTTGGGCAAAATTGGTTCAAACAGCACACTTTAAAAGGGTTTGTTTAACCGAGAATGGTCATTATGCCACCCCAACTATTTTCTTCGATAAAACAAAGGAAAAAGGGCATCCATTTGCCTACCACGTGTACGGTACGGCTGCAATAGCCGTTACTGTTGACTGCATTAGGGGCACATACGAGATTGACGATGTGCTGATTGTCCACGATTTTGGCAACAGCATCAACCCTACTATTGACCTTGGTCAGGTTGAAGGTGCCGTAGTTCAAGGAATTGGTTGGGCAACATTGGAGGAATTAGCCTATAACGAAAAGGGAAAATTACTATCCAATAGCTTATCGACCTATAAGGTGCCAGATATCTACTTTGCCCCAAAAACGCTTAAATGCGAGGCATTAAACACCAAAGGCCCCGAACTTGCTGTGTTTAAGTCTAAAGCAGTTGGCGAACCGCCCTTTATGTACGGCATTGCAGCATACTTCGCAATTCAAAACGCTATAAAATCGTTCAATGCGAACTACAAACCCGACTTTGATTTACCAATGACTCCGGAGAAGGTGTTGATGAGACTTTATGGAGAGTAATTGAGATTGGGTTATTTGGTTAATAAGTTATTGGGTGGTTTGCTATAACTTTGAATTTTAATCTGAAAATAAGTATAAATAAAGAAAGCGTGAGACCATAATCCCACGCTTTCATTTTATCTGTTGATTTATTTATAGCTGTTTAGCACCCTGCAATATAATGCTCATCTCGGCTGCATGCTGGAACTGAATTTGTTTAACGCAGGGCGTTTTTGCTTTCGCCTCCAGTAATTTAAAATCGTTTTTGTTGAAACGGGCAAAGACGTGGTCGGTTTCGTAAATAAACTCATCACCAATTTCCGATAGAGTTTTGAAACCGCCAGGCTGTTTGTATATCAAATTTACCCTGTCTTTTAAATGAACAACCATATAGCCCTCCTCGCACTTATTGAACGATTCAGTTGTAATATGGATTTTTGGCTTAGCCATATATGGAGCACTATCGGTTGGACAAAATGTTCCACAGTTACCACACTCGTTGCAGAAATTGGCAATATTTAGTATTTGATACTTCTGATTAATCACAAAATCCTTATCGGGTTGATACTCCAATGCTCCATTTTCTCCAATAACGACTTTTTGAAGTTTTAAACTAACAGGTTCAACTTTGTAGGAGTAGTTCGCAAGGTTTGGACACACTGTTGTGCAGATATTGCAAATCTCATCGCAGTTTAGGCAACGCTTAGCCTCTTCAACAATGGTGTTTTCATTGAGGGTTTGGCTAACCAACTTAAACGTTTTGCTATCCTCCAGCGAAATGGAGTGAACTTCTGGCGCAAACTTGCGCTGTGAGCGCATTTCCATCAACTCTTTTTTAGAATGATTTTTACCCTCGACCTTAGTTGTATTTGGTGTAAAGCCCGACTGCTTAATGATTTGCTCTGCGGCTTTACGGCCATCGCCAATGGCGTTGATAGCGGTTGAAGCACCACGTAAAGCATCGCCACCAATATATACGTTGCCCAGCAGGGTTTTGTAGGTTCTAGTATCGGCCTTTAACAGTTCGGTTGGAACAAAGTCGATATCCAACGCTTGACCCACTGCGGGAATTATTACATCGCACTCAATTTCATACTCAGAGTTAGCAACCTTTACAGGATTTGGGCGACCTTTTGCATCAACCCCTTTTAGTTCCATTCTGCTGCAAAGCAGGGCTTTGACCTTGCCATTGGCCGAAATAACCTTTTCAGGAGCAGTAAGTTCTACAATCTGAATTCCCTCCTCAATAACAGCACTTATTTCGCCTTCATCGGCAGGCATTTCATCAACTGTTCTGCGGTAAACTACAGTAACCTTGCCGTTATTGCCAACCAAACGATGCGCAGTACGCGCAGAGTCCATCGCTGTGTTTCCACCGCCAATAATTACTACGTTTTTGCCTAACTCCTTAATGCTACCATCCTTAACACCGAAAAGTAGCGATAGCGGGTCGATAACACCACTGGTTTCAATTCCGTCGATATTCAAATCGGCCGATTTTTGCGCACCGGGCGATAGGTAAACGTAATCGTATGTAGATTTTAGTTTTGCAAACTCGTCCTTGTCAACCTTGTGGTCGTACGCTATTTTAACTCCAAGTTGCTCCAATCTACCGAAATCGCGATTAATTGCCTCGTCGGTCAACCTAAATCCAGGAATTGCGTACTTAACCATACCGCCAGATTTTGTGTGAGCCTCAAAAACATCAACCTTGAAGCCATTAATAGCTAGGTAGAACGCACACGATAAACCCGATGGACCAGCCCCAACTATTACAGCCGATTTACCGTTTGCAGTTTTTGGATTCAGTTTGATATCTGAATTCTCCGCAATAAAGCGCTTTACCTCACGGATTAGCAGCGAATCATCGTAATTAATCCTTGTACACTTATTCTGGCATTGATGGTCGCAAACCATACCCGTAATTGATGGAAATGGGTTGGTTTTAAGAATCACCTCAAGTGCTTTATCGTACTGTTTTGTAGCTGTGAAGTATAGGTAATCTGGAATATCCTGATTTGTTGCGCAGGTATCGCGGCAAGGTGCCGAAATACAATCGAAGTAATCCAATTCACGCTTTGTTTTGATGGATGGCTCGCGCAGATGGTCGCGGGTGTAAAGTTTACTAGTCAGAACATCATCGGCATACTTTTTCAGAAATTGATGTGCTGATTCCTTGCCAACCAGCTCAACCATAGTGTTGCACTTACCATTAGCGATATCGCTGGTAATATTCTCAACATACTGCTTTAACCTTGTGTAGCCACCGGGTTTAAGCAAATCGGAGCAAACGGTGATGGTTCTGAATCCGCACTTTAGGGTATCGGTTACGTTGAAAGCATTTACCCCAGCTGAGAACGAAAGCAGAAGTTTACCGTTAAACTCATTCTGCAACTTCCTCGCAACGTTTATTGATACTGGATGCAGCGCTCTGCCGCTCATATACATCATCTCAACATCGGACTTAAAGGCATTCTTAGTGTTCACCGATTCAAGCGTATTTGTCAACTTTAAACCAAAGGTTAAGCCTTGCTTATCGGCAGTTTTCTGTAACGAATTGATGATTTTAACCGCATCGGGATACTTTAGGTCGTGCTCAAAGGCAATGTCGGGTACGTTTGTCTTGAATTTCAACTCCTTGTTAAGAATCCTTCTCAGCTCTTCTGAGCCCAATAAGGTTGGATTTAATTTAACGAATGTATGGAGTTTTTTCTCGGTAAGCAGATATTTCGCAATGTCCTCAATCTCGTTGGCAGGGCATCCGTGCATTGTGGAAAGGGTGATGTTGTTCGAAAGTTGATGCGGAATACTGATTTTCTCCACCTCAGGGTAGAGCAATTTAACTTTCTCTACTTTCTCCTCCAATTCGGCCTTGCAGCTAGTCATCTTATCGAAAAACCATTGAACATTGGGTTGTTTAATGCCCTCAAGGTTGTAGCCCACGCTCATATTGAAAATGGTGTTTGGGTTAGCACCAAAGCCTAATTTGTGGTTAAGTATGTGGATGATAACCCAAGCATTCAGGTACTCGTTGAAGCTTTGCTCAATCTTCAATTCCTGCGACCATTCGCAGTTATACCCCTCGTCCTGCATATCGATACAGGGTTTGGAGATTTCAAGTTCATCTAAAGTCTGGATAGTTTTTAACTCAATGTAACGACAACCCATTAACCACGACACAATGATGTTCTGCGCCAATTGGGTGTGAGGGCCTGCAGCAACGCCTAGGGGCGTATCTATTTTTTGTCCGAATATCTCGGTGTTTAACTTGCTATTTTGTGATGGATTAAAAAATAAATCCTTGTTGATGCCAAATATTGATTGATTTTTCTGAAATTCGTTCAAAATCATTTGAAGCATTTGCTCCACGGGAATTGTATAAAATTTATCGGTCATAGTTTTAGTGAAAAGTTATATCACAAAACTAAAAATAAACGCCGGAAGAATTACATTTGTCATTAAAATTATTGATTAATTGGAAAAATATTATAGATGATACAGAAAGAGCAGAAAAATATATCAGCAATAATTCTATCGGCTGGAAAATCTGAACGAATGGGTGTACCAAAATTCTCGTTACGATTTAATACCGAAACAACATTTCTGGAAAAACTGATTGACGAATACCATTCCTTTGGTTGTAATGAGATTATAGTTGTGCTTAACGAAACCAGCGCAGTTCTTTATCATCAGCTAAAATTAAGTGTTCCAAGCAATGTAAGGGTTGTTATTAACCATCATCCCGAATGGGAAAGGTTTTACTCGCTTAAGTTGGCCGCTTTGGCTTTGAATGAGGTAAAGCCTGTGTTTGTTAGTAATATTGATAATCCGTTTCTAAATCAAGAAACTCTAGACATTCTATTCAAAGAGGTTGATAATTTCGACTATATTAGCCCCAGTTTTAATGGAAAAGGGGGACATCCATTCTTAGTATCTGCAAAAGTTATAAATGAATTAAAAACCGAAAAACAGGACCAAATTCACCTAAAAGAGTTTTTAGGAAAATACTCTAAAAAACTGGAAGAGGTAAATGATGAAAAAATTTTATTGAATATCAACACAATGGAGGATTATAGCCGATTTTTCAATTTATAGCCAACAACTATTGCGCAAAAAATCAATATATTAGCAAGACAATTACATCATTGCTAAATGGAACTTTCGCTTCTAAAGGATATTGTAATAATTTTTGCCCTATCAACCCTTGTAAACCTTATTTTCACAAGGATTAAGGTACCTACAGTTGTTGGTTACCTTATGACCGGTATTATTGCAGGTCCTCACCTACTGGGCTTAGTCCATTCCGAGCATCAAATAGAATTACTTGCCGAAATTGGAGTAATACTTCTACTTTTCACCATTGGCATGGAGTTCTCACTCAAGCATCTCCTTAAAATTAGGCGCATTGTCTTTTTCGGCGGATTAATTCAAGTAACCATTACCGCAGGAGTATTCTACATTGTATCAACTTTTTACGAGCTCGACTGGCACTCAGGATTATTTATTGGTTTCCTAGTTGCGTTGAGCAGTTCTGCACTTGTACTAAAACTTTTGCAGGAACGTTCCGAGTTAACATCTAACTATGGACGTACCACACTTGGAATACTCATTTTTCAGGATTTAATGCTCGTCCCCCTACTCCTATTCACAAATTTACTTGGCAATAAAGAGGTTGATTTATCCAGAGAATTAATTGTGATATCCATTAAAGCAGTAATAATAATTGGGGTTGTTTATGCTGGTAACAAATGGCTTTTCCCTAAACTACTACATCATATTGCCCTGAGTAAAAATCAGGAACTTTTCCTGATGAGTATTTTGTTGATTTGTTTATCCATAGCCCTTTTAACTTCGCAAATGGGAATGTCGCTTGCTTTTGGCGCGTTTCTGGCAGGTTTAATGATATCGGAATCGCATTACAGCCATAACGCCTTCTCAAACCTAATACCATTTAAGGATACCTTCACCAGTTTCTTCTTTGTATCCATTGGAATGCTTTTGGATTTGGGTTTTGTAATTGAAAATTTGCCCATAGTTATTCTCAGTGTATTCCTTGTAATTTCAATAAAATCGATAATTGGAGCATTTACTGGATTTATTCTCGGCCATACTTTCCGTGGATTTGTAGTAATTGGTATTGCGCTTAGTCAGGTTGGAGAATTCTCCTTTATTCTGGCTAAAATTGGGGTCAATAACTCAATAATTACAAACTATTACTACCAGCTGTTCTTAGCTGTAGCTGTAATTACAATGGCCTTGTCGCCATTCTTAATGAGGGCCTCATTACCATTTGCTAACTTACTCCTCAAGTTAAATCCACCTAAGTTTTTAGTTGATGGGCTTTTCCCCTTGCAGGAGATGGAGATTCCAAACTTTAAGAACCATTTAGTGATAATTGGTAAGGATGCAAGCTCGCTAAAGTTATCCAAAATGGCACAGAATAGCAATATTCAACATGTATCCATAATCTTTGACCCGCTTACAGCCAAGGAGAAAATGGATGGTGGCGATACTGTTGTATATGGCGATGCCGTGAACGAGCCAATACTTATGAAAGCTCACGTTGACACAGCTGATGTGGTTGTGGTTTCTGTAGGTAGCCTTATTCCCTGTATGGCAATTATTGAGAAAGTGCGAAGTATTAATAAGAAGGTCTATATTATTGCCCGCTCCAAGTATATAGCCAATGTAAAACAACTCTACGAGATAGGTGCAGACCAAGTATTGCCCGAGAAATTTGAAATAGCTATAGACCTATTCAACAGAATATTGGTAAATAAACTATACCCGCAGAGAGAGGTTAACCGAATTTTAAACCATATCCGCAGTGAGAATCTCGGAGTATACACCGAGATGGACATCGTGAACCAACCCACCATTATGGATGAACTGCCCAATATGAACATTACGGCAATTAAGGTAGACTCGAACTCCCTGCTCGATGGTAAAACTTTAGCGGAAAGTCAGCTACGAAACAAAACGGGTGTAACGTTACTTGCGATTAAACGTGGCGATGAAATTATTGAACACCCATCGCCAAGCACAATTTTTCAGGGTAACGATATTGTTTACGTATTGGGAAATCCGGAGCAGGTAAATTTGGCGGTAGAACAATTTACAAAAGAAGAAGCCAACTAAACAGTTGGCTCGCTACTCTTAAAACGCTTAACTTTTATGGCATTAAGGCCTTTTAATCCTCGCTCAGTTTCGAACGTAACCTTATCGCCCTCCTGAATATCTTCCATAAAATTATTGATATGCACAAAAATGCTATCGTTATTATTCAAATCCCTAATAAAGCCGTAACCTTTAGATTTGTTGAAGTTTGTTAGTACGCCTGTTCTCTCGGTAATTACGGGGATAGTATCGTCCTGCTTAGCAACGCCAATTTGAATATCCTCCACGTTGATTTTCTCTTTTTTTGAGGGATCTGGCGGAGTATCGGTAATATTGCCAAATTCATCAACGTAGGCAATCATATCATCAAGGCTTTTACCGCCTTTATTGGCCTTACGATCCTCCTTCTTTTGAAGTTTGTCCTGTTGTTTCTTTATTCTTTTTTTTTCGTTTTCGCGCTTGTTGAACGATTCCTGCGATCTACCCATAATTTACTTTAAGTTGATAATTGATTACTATGATACCGGGAAAAGTGGTGTAAATTGAATTTAAACTAAACGAATAAATACGAAGAACTACAGGCTAATTGCAGACTATGAATTCAGTGCGTTCACTTTTCCTTGGTTGCAAAGGTACACAAATAAAATCTAATTGACAAACTAACTACTTACATGGTTCAAACACCGCCACAATAAAACACTGAGGAAAAAATACGCTATCGGTTTTTACCATGGTGCTATCCAGGTACCTATAAATCGCTGTATCGTTTAAATCGCCATTGTGTACATAAATAACACGGCTATTGCCTGGTTTATTTTTATCATGTTGAAAATGGTTGGAATCCCAATACCGGACAAATCCCTTAGCCTCAAGTAGCGAGTCAAAATTGGCATAATCCTCAAATATACTCCTATCGTAGTAGTACATGAATCCCAAATCGGTCCAGTATGGGTATAGTAATACCTTTGTGCTATCGGTTTTATGCTGCTTAACCGCTAAAACGGAATTTTTAACCTCGCGGTAGTAAAAATCCTTGGAGTTTATTTGAAGTTTTAGGAATAACATTCCCAGCAATGCACATCCAACTATAATTGCATCTCTTTTGGAAAAAAAGTAGTTAATAAGTATCGCGGCAAACAAGTAAAGTCCAATGGTATTAAAAAGTATATAGCGGTTAATAAACATTGGCACCTTAAACGATACAAGGAACATTATTGTGTAAGGAATAAACCACCAAAGAAATACAACCACCAACTGACGCAATACTGGAATTTTACGCTTTGTGTAAATTGTATAGGCTAAGCCAACAGCAACAACTAGCAATAAAAAAAACAAAATCTTCTTGGTGTTAAAAAACCAGTACAGCTGATGCACATACTCGAAACGCGATGGTGGTAAAACCCAGGTTCCCTGACTCGATCTAAAAAATTGCTTAATAAACACCACAGCCATTGGAGTAAAAAGAAGTGCAGTGGCAATAATTGCAATAAATACTCTTCGGAATACTAGCCTTTCTTTTAAATAAAGCAAACCAGCAATAAACTGTACAAACACTACAAACCATCCAAAGTAATGGCTATACACTAAAATAAAATTCCAAACCACTAAGGCAATTAGGTACCGAATACTTTCAGGTTTTGCAATAAGCGATTGGAAGTAGTATAACGATGCTGCCGTGGCCAACGAAAGCAATGAGTATGCACGGGTTTCGAGCGCAAAATAGAAGTGATAAGTTGACAGAATAAATATGCCCGAGGCAAGCAACGCTGTTGGTAAACTATAAAACTTTTTACCGATAAGGTATATAAAAACTGCCGTTAAAGCGTTGAAAATAAGCGGTAATATCCTTACCGAACCAGCCTCAATACCAAACAGTTTTATCCAAAAATGGAGCAAGACCATAAAAAGCGGAGGGTTAGGCTCGTTATTGGCCGGTAGTTTAATTATATCCCATAAACTATGCTGAGCATGGAAAATGGTGAATGGCTCATCCAAGCAAATATCGCGTGTATCAATATAGTAAAACTTCCAAAGGAAAGCTATTAGGAATAAAATAATAGGTAGATAAACATTAATAAATCTCTGCAGAGCTTTGCTTTGGCTATTCATATTCTTTTATAGTTATTGAAAGCACTTAATCAAATTGTAAATACTACTAAATAAATATAGCCCATAAATACAGAACTAAAGTAGTAATTATTCTTCAACTTACATTAGCAGCCTACAAGCATTGCAAGGAATCTAATAACAGCATCCTATTCCTCTTTGCAATTTTTCTCCAATTGTAGGAATCTATAGCTCAGAAAAATCGACCAAACCAACCATCCCAAGTAAAGGAATCGTTGCTTAAGGCCGAAGTAATTACTTAAGATATCTGGAAAGAATACCAAGAACCCAAGCATCATTATAGCAAAACTTATAATTGCAACCCATCGTATTTTAAGCAAATGCTCCTGTTTCCTCCATTTTACCAAAGCAAAAACTGGCGCTACCATAATTAGCATAAAGCCATACCAAACTCCATGTAGTTTATGGGGCATTGCAAAAATGGCTGGCCCAGCCAAAAATGAGTAACAAAAAATTAGTACAATAGGAATTATTGTCAAGTTTAACGCCTTACCCATTCGCCATAAGCCAATACCGAAAAAAACATTCAAAATAGACGATAGCACTAAACCCGTAGTAAAAATATACTGAGTTTTTGTGCCCATTGCCCCTAATTCACTAACCATATTCGATAAATGGCTGTAATTTTCCAGAATTATTCCACAAACCAAAGTTGTAAACCAAAACAGCAATGGACTTACAATACCAAAAATTAAAAGTGTTTTTGTTTTCATTCCTACCATTTATAAAATGCAAATTGTTAATGAAATTCAAACTATAAAACCACAATGGACTCAAAGTGTTTCACAAAGATAACAAAGTCCTGTTTGTTAACTAAAATTAGAATATTCCCAGGAATTGCTGAGTACACATAACACGATATAACTGCATTTCATTACAAAAAACAAACGCGTCCAGTAGACGCGCTCGAACATTTACAATTAGTTTTCACTTTAACTCGAACTTACAAAGTATAGAGTACTCTATCTTAATCTTCTCAAAATCCACGTTCAGTGGTTGCGAGTTGGTGTTTGAACCAGAAATGCTCGACATACCCCGAATCATTATGGTGTTTGATGCACCAGGTGCATATCCAACTCTTGGTTCAATCTCCTGAATAAAAATTGCTTTTCCAATTGTTTGACCAATAGCGTTAGTGAGCGATTCTGCCTTTTCCTTTGCTGCTTTTATTGCATTCACCTTAACCTCTCTTCGGAAATCCTCCATCTTACTGTGGTCTACCCTATCAATCGATACGTTTGATATACCAATCTCCTCAAGGCCAATTAGCACTTTGCTGGCGGTTTTTGCATCGTTAACCAGAATTTGGTATTCCTTAGTTAAAAGTATTTCTGTTTTCGAAATTACGTAAAACTTGTAGTTGCTCGAGAAATCCTTAATTTGCAGGTTCTTTGTGATATCTATACCAATCTCCTTTAGCTTTGCCACCATTTTTGCCTCCAAATCCGATACAGAAATCTTGTTCTTTGTATCTTTCTCGTTCAGCAAAACCTTAAGGTAAATCATATCGGGCGTAATTTCCATTTCGGCTTTACCGGTTACCTCAATAAAGTTAGTGTCAATAAAATTCTTTTGTCCAAATGCAAAAGTTGATGAAATCATTAATACAAAAGCAATAATTAGATTTTTCATGATTTTTAATATTTACAGTGTTATAAGTTCAATTTTACATATAAAATTTCAACAACTGAGCAGCTAAAGGCTTAATTAATGCTAAACGGCGAATTATAAAAAGCATATTTGGAAAAATTCTTAACTGAGTATCCATGATTAATGAAGGCTTTGAATGCTAAAATAGTATTACGTAAAATCAAAAAAAAACGCGTCCTTTTGACGCGCTCGAACAAAAAAAGAGGCTTAAAAAGCCTCTTAATTATTTTTAATCAACCTACTCCTTTATACCAAGTTGCTGGAAAATAAAGGCGTATTCCATTGCAATTTCCTCCAATGCTTTGAATCGACCAGATGCCCCACCATGGCCTGCTTCCATGTTTGTATTCAGCAGTAGTACATTTTTGTCGGTTTTTAAGTCGCGTAATTTGGCTACCCACTTTGCTGGTTCAAAGTACTGTACCTGCGAGTCGTGCAAACCAGTTGTAACAAGCATTGCAGGATAGTTCTGGGCTTTTACTTGGTCGTAAGGCGAGTACGATAGCATATACTTATAGTAAACTGAATCCTTAGGATTTCCCCATTCATCAAATTCACTGGTAGTTAATGGAATAGTTTCGTCGAGCATTGTTGTAACCACATCTACAAACGGAACTTGAGCAACAATTCCTTTATATAAATCGGGACGCATATTGGCAATAGCACCCATAAGTAAACCACCTGCACTTCCGCCCATGGCAAATAATTTTTCATTGCTGGTATAGCCTTGCTCAATAAGATACTCGGCACATGAATTAAAATCGGTAAAGGTATTCTTCTTGTTTAGTAGTTTACCATCCTCGTACCATTGCCTTCCGTAGTATTGACCTCCACGAACATGTGCAATAGCATACACAAATCCCCTATCGAGCAACGATAACCTAGTTGAGCTAAAACCGGGGTCCATTGTTGCACCATACGAACCATAGCCATAAATTAAAGCTGGATTGGAACCATCGAGTTTGATTCCTTTCCTGTAAACTATGGACATTGCCACCTTTTTACCATCCTGTGCGGTTGCAAATATTCGTTTCGATTCGTAGTTGGTTTTATCAAATCCGCCCAAAACCTCCTGCTCCTTTTTAACTGTTTTTTCACGGGTTACCATGTTATAATCAATAGTTGAGCTGGGGGTTGTTAACGAAGAGTATCCGTAACGTAGAATATCGGTATCGAATTCACGATTAACTGAAACATAGGCAGAATATGCTTCCTCGCCAAAATCAAGATAATGCTCGGAATTATCGCTCCATTTAATAATACGAATTTTACTCAAACCATCTCTACGCTCCTCGGCAACAAGAAAATTTTTAAAAATTTCAACACCCTCAAAGTACGAATTCTCGTCGTGGGCAATAACATCTTTCCAATTTTCCTTGGATGTTTTATTTATTGGGGTTTTAACAAGCTTAAAATTCTGCGCATTAAGGTTTGTTCTAATGTAGAAATAATCGCCATAGTGCGAAACACTGTACTCTAGACCTTTTTCGCGAGGTTGAATAACCTTAAATTCACCGCTTGGTTTATCTGCATCCAGAAACCTATACTCGTCAGACAAGGTACTGCTCGACCCAATTAACAGGAATTTATCTGATTTCGATTTTGTGATAAACACACTAAAGGTCTCATCGTTCTCCTGATAAACCAAGTAATCGTTCTGCTGTCCTAGCTCATGCCTGTAGATTTGATAGCTGCGCAAAGTAACATCATCCTTTTTAACGTAGTACATGGTTTTATTATCGTTAGCCCATTCAGAGTAACCTTCGGTATTTGGAATCGATTCGGTTAACAGTTCTCCTGTTTCAAGATTTTTTACATAAATAGTGTACTTCCGTCGGCTTACTGTGTCGACCCCGTAGGCTAACAGCTTGTTATCGGGGCTAACGTTTAAGCCGCCTACCTGAAAGTAGCTGTGACCCTCGGCAAGAATATTTACATCGAGCATAATTTCCTCAGGTGCATCAAGGGTTTCCTTTTTACGGCAGAAAATAGGGTACTCCTTGCCTGCCTCGAATCTGTTGTAGTAAAAATACCCGTTACTTTTGTAAGGTACCGACTCATCGCTTTCCTTTATCCTCCCCTTTAGTTCGGCAAATAATTTATCCTGTAACTGCTTGGTTGGTTTCAGAATAGTTTTGGTATAGTTGTTTTCGGCTTCCAAGTATGCTATTACCTCGGGGTTTTCGCGCTCGTTTAACCAGTAGTAATTATCGATACGGGTATCGCCATGTATGGTTAATTCCTTTGGTATTTGCTTAACATCAGGTGGTGTAACAGATGTTTGGCACGAAACCAAAAGAAAAAACACAAAAAGAACTGCCAATCCTTTAAAGCTAGGTTTCATAGTATTTTTTTTAATAGTTAGTAATTTGTTCGACTATTCGAAGTGCAAAAAGTTATAATTGACAGTAAAATTATTTTAATTATTCTGATTAGGATATCTGCTTACCAAATTATTTAACCATTGGCATACTATTGAACCACCTTGCAATGGTCAACAGTTAGGAACCAATCTG
>CAZTVY010000040.1:0-13458 GCA_964617235.1 uncultured Rikenellaceae bacterium
CCCAAAAATTATCTTTGATTACAAACAAAGCGGCCTTAGCAAAGACCAAACGTTGAATAACTGAACTGTAACTGACTGACCCTTCTGTTCTATAAGCATCAATTTCCCAGAGCAGTTGATAAAGTCGAGTATCAATGCCTAATTTACTCTCCTTAAATACAACGCTGGTTGCTCCATTCTCAATAAATGCAATATCCTCATCGCTAAGTTTCCATATTCCAACTGAATCTTTAGTGTATCCTAGTGATGTTAAATATCGAATAATTGTATGATTCAGCGGTTGACCTTTATTATCTAAACTATCGAAAGGAAGAGTGCTCCTCCTCGCCCACTGTTCGCTTAGCTCTGGGTCGCATATATTGATGTAGAGTAAATTGCCATTCTCGTAGACTCTCCTTACTGTATCGTGCTGATATGGCACACCATTAACTGTACGTTGCATTAAAGTGCTAAAATCGGTATAGTTCCGAGTATAATACCTATCTACCTTATGGGTTATGGTAGATACAATAATGAACACGAGCGAAAAAAAGGTTGAAGCTAAAACAAAACGGACAACTTGACTTTTTTTCTTTATATACAACAACACAAAGCCCATGAAAACTAAAAGAAAAAGCATAACAATGCCTGTAAAAGATTGAAGAATGAAGAGGAAAGCTACAAGCCATAACATCACCATAGAAAGCAAAAACTTATGAATTTTTTCGATGCCATTATCCAACACAACATAATGAATGATGATAGCTATGGCCAAATTAACCATTAACGAAAAGCGTATATGGGATATAAACAATGATATCTGGCGAACATCAATGACCAAATCTGTGGATATGCTAAAAAGATAAGTAGAGCTTATAATTGATGCTACAAAAACGGCTAAAACAAAAAGAAGCATTATCCATTTAAACTCTTTATTGTTCAAAGGTTCACTAAGCGCTACAATTGTTGGAACAACAATAAAGGGAAGCCATAAACGCAACTCTTTGAAAGTAATAGGGAAATTCGAGGAATAGAAAGCGCTGTAAAGTATTGGAAGATAGAGAAGGTAAGAAATCCACAGAGCCCTATTTCCTTTAAATGTGTTCAACTTAAGCCTCCACTGCCCTTCTAAAATGAAGTTAACTAGCATTGAGATAATCCCAATACTTGCAGTATATGGTGAGAATGGTAAAGAGCATGCTGTAATTGCTAAAGCAACTATGTATGCCCAACGATGAACCGATGATGAAAAAAGCATAAACGAATAAATGTAAAATTACAACCAAACTAATAACATAAAGTGAAACGACAAATGTATTGGAAAATTGTTATGATAAACTATGTGATGGGCAAGTTAACGGATAAACACTCTCACCACTTATTTTTTTTAAATCATCCTGAAAAACATATTGTTGTTTAAATAAATAGTTGTAATTTTGCATCCCGCTTATTATAAATTATAGGATCACAAAAAGTAGGTATTAACTTAAAAGTTAGGAGTTTACAGTGGACACATTAAGTTACAGAACGGTAATGGCCAATAAGGCAACCGTTACAAAAGAGTGGGTAGTAATTGATGCAACCGACCAAGTTCTTGGTAGGTTATCGAGCCAAGTTGCTAAAATGCTACGCGGCAAGTACAAACCCAATTACACACCACACGTTGATTGCGGCGATAATGTAATCATTATCAACGCCGAGAAAGTTCGTTTAACCGGACGCAAGTTAACTGACAAAGAGTATGTTCGTCACACAGGTTTCCCTGGAGGACAACGCTTTGCTACCCCAAAGGAAATGCTTCATCGTAAGCCAATTTGGGTTATCGAACATGCTGTTAAAGGTATGCTACCAAAAAACAGATTGTCTAATGCTGTTTTCAGAAACCTTTACGTTTATGCTGGTAATGAGCACCCACACGAGGCTCAAAAACCCAAGCAAATTGAATTAAGCACAATTAAATAGTTAACTTATGCAGGTTTATAACGGATTAGGAAGAAGAAAGTCTGCAGTTGCCCGTGTTTACCTAAAAGAAGGTAAGGGCAATATCACCATAAATGGTAGAGACTTAAAAGATTACTTCAGTTCTGAGCTACTTCACTACGTAGTAAAACAACCTTTGATGGTTCTTAACGTAACCGAGAATTTCGATATCAAGGTAACCCTTGATGGCGGTGGCGAAAAAGGACAAGCAGAGGCTTTACGCTTAGGTATTGCTCGTGCTTTAGTTGAATTCAACGCTGAGAACAAGCCAGCTCTTAAAGCTCACGGATTTATGACTCGCGACCCACGCGAAGTTGAGCGTAAGAAGCCAGGTCAGCCAAAAGCAAGGAAGAGATTCCAGTTCAGCAAACGTTAAGAGAATTATCAAATTTATTAATTATTTGGCAAGCAGTTTAGTAATAAATTGTCCAGACTCCCGAAAGGGACTACTGTGCGATTGCCAATAAAATCTAAACGAAGAAAACAAAATGTCAAGAACAAATTTTAAAGACCTACTTGATGCAGGTGTACACTTTGGCCACCTAAAACGTAAGTGGAACCCAAAGATGGCTCCATACATCTTTATGGAGAACAATGGTATTCATATCATTGACCTACACAAAACAGTAGTAAAAGTTGATGAAGCTGCTGCGGCAGTTAAGCAAATTGCCAAATCGGGACGTAAAATCCTATTTGTTGCTACAAAAAAACAAGCTAAAGAAATTGTAGCTGAACGTGTAAAACAGGTAAATATGCCTTATGTTACCGAGCGCTGGCCCGGTGGTATGTTAACCAACTTCCCGACTATTCGTAAAGCGGTTAAAAAAATGTCATCTATCGACAAAATGATGGTTGACGGAACTATCGCGAACCTATCGAAACGTGAAAAACTTCAAATTTCACGTCAACGCGCTAAATTAGAAAAAAACTTAGGTTCTATCTCCGATCTTAACCGACTTCCTGCTGCGCTATTCGTAGTAGACGTTCAGAAAGAATACATCGCCGTACGCGAAGCTAAAAGATTAAATATTCCGGTATTTGCAATGGTTGATACCTGTTGTGATCCTACTCCAATTGACTTTGTAATACCAGCTAACGACGATGCTTCAAAATCTATCGCTCTTATTGTTGACGTTATGGCGAAAGCAATCGAGGAAGGTTTAGAGGAAAGAAAGGCTGAGAAAGAAAAAGAACCAGCGGCTAAAGAGAAAAAAGACGAAGTAACCAAAACTCGTGCTCGTAAAGGCGTTAAAAAAGCCGAAGATGCAGAAGTAGCAAAGGTTGAAGACACTGACGATAGCGCTGCTGACAGCGAAGATGACGAATAGTACTTACTTTAAACGATTATAAAAATGGCCGAAGTAACAGCTGCTGATGTTGCCAAACTAAGAAAAATGACCGGTGCAGGCATGATGGACTGCAAAAATGCATTGGTTGAAGCAAATGGCGATATCGATAAAGCGATTGAAATAATCCGTGAACGCGGAAAAGCTATTGCAACTAAACGTGCTGGCAGAGAAGCTGGCGAGGGCGCAGGTTTATCAAAAGTAAACGCAAACGCAACCCGTGGTGCAATGGTAGTATTAAACTGCGAAACTGATTTTGTTGCAAAGAATGCCGATTTTGTTGGCTTTACACAAAAAATTCTTGAAATTGCTCTTGAAAAGGCTCCTGCAAACCTAGATGCTCTTAAAGATCTATCTATTGAAGGAAGAAAAATTTCAGATATGGTTGCTGAGTTCTCAGGTGTAACTGGCGAGAAGGTTGATTTGTCATACTACGATCAAATTGATGCTGCTTTTGTTGTTCCTTACATCCACCCAGGTAACAAACTTGCTACCATGGTAGGTTTTAACAAGGTTATCGACTTGCATGCTGGTAAAGATATTGCAATGCAAATTGCAGCCATGAGCCCAGTTTCTATCGATAAGGATGATGTACCTGAAGAGGTTAAGAAGAAGGAGTTTGAAATTGGTCGTGAGCAAGCTCGTTTGGAAGGCAAGCCAGAAAATATGCTTGATAAGATTGCTGAAGGTAAACTTCAGAAATTCTTCAAGGAGAGCACTCTTATGAATCAAGACTTCGTTAAGGATAACAAAATGACTATCCGTCAGTACCTACAAAGCATTGATAAGGATTTAAAAATTGTTGCCTTTAAGCGTGTTTCGCTAAACGCATAGCATATAAATTCAACACAACTAAAAACCCCAAGGAATCTTGGGGTTTTTCTTTTCTCTTAATGGGGGAACTAATAAACTACAGGGGCATTTGTTCGTTTTACCTTAAACTTTCCTTTTAAGTAGAAAGGTGCTTCACTGCCCTTATTAGCATAATAAAAATCTCCTTCGTATGTACCTTCGATATATCCACCCACTTCGTCAATCTTAGTAACGTTTACTGATGCGTTACTACTATAGATATAAAGACCTGACTCTTTAACAGGAAGGTTTAAGTAGATTTCAAACTCACTATACATAGTGGACTCCCCAACCTGAGCGCTATAAATTTGAAAGTAATACTCCAACTCAACATTGTCGCCCAAATCCACAGTCTCTTCGTGTCCAATATAGATACCATTATACTCTTTTGCTATGCCATAATTAACAAGGTAACCGACATGTGCGTCTGGCTCTCCTAGGTTAAATGTGGGATTAGTATAAGTTTTTTCTCCTATTGTAAAAGTTCCCTCAATGGTTACCGAGTTAGACAAACTTTCCTCATCCTTTTCGCAAGAAATGAATAAAGCACTAACAACTGCTAACACTGCAATAGCTGAAACAAGTTTTTTCATATTTTTAAATTTAGGTTAATGAAATGATAAACACGTAAGCTTGATATATTGTTTAATTATCCCCAAAAAATAGCAAAACCAGAAATCATTCATATTGGAAAATGATTCAATGAATAATTACTTCTATTAAGAACCAAAATAATTTCATATTACAAAAGTATTAAAGGCCACGTTTAAGTGGCCTTTAATACTTCTAGCAATTACATCCGCAACCGCATCCCTTAGATTTCTTACCGTAAATAGTAATGCTATAAATTCCAGTTCCAGCATCTTTGAATGTTTTTAATTCAGATTCACTCAAAAAGTTTAGCAATATTTCATCTGGAATCGCAATTTGTTTTTCTTTCTGAATCGTTACATTAACAAATCCGGCACGTTCAATAATCCCAACGTAATCGTCCTTATCAATTGCGCCAGCAACACATCCGGCATACATCTCGGCTGCTTGCTTAATTTTATCGGGCAACTCGCCTTTAATAACTACATCCGAAATTGAAAAATGTCCACCATTTTTTAGAATCCTGTAAATCTCTTCAAAAGCTTTGTGTTTATTTGGAACAAGGTTCAACACGCAATTGCTAATTACAACATCAGCAACCTTGGCGTTAATAGGCATATTCTCAATATCGCCAAGCACAAACTCCACGTTGCTGTAGTTTAATTTTTTTGCATTTTCAAGTGCTTTAGCAATCATAGCCTCAGTCATATCAAGGCCTATGACCTTTCCATACTCTCCTACAATTGCTCTTGCTACAAAACAATCGTTACCTGCACCTGAACCAAGGTCAACTACCGTATCGCCCTCCTTAATTTTAGCATACTCTGTGGGAATGCCACAACCTAAGCCTAAATCGGCATCGGCATTATAGCCTTTAACTTGATTATAATTTTCGCTAAATATTGTGTAATCAACACCAGAGCAACATCCTGTTGCACCACAGCACGATGATTCGTTCTCCTGTTTCGATTGCATAGCTATTTGGCTATACTTCTCCTTAACGGTTTGCTTAATATCCTTTTGACCCATAATTAAAATTTTTGTGTTATTAATGAATTAACGGTTTATTGCAGCAATTACAACCTGTTGTGTCCAACATATCCAAGTAGGATTGAATTGCTTTTTTTAACTCCTCAACTCTTTTAGGATTAAGGCAATAGTTTGTTTTAACGCCCTCAACAACACCAACAATTAATCCAATATCCTTGAGCTCTTTAAGGTGCTGGTTTACTGTTGTTCTACTTAAAGGCAATTCCTCTGTTATATCGCCAGTGATGCACATCTTGGCATCGGATAAAAACTTTAGAATTGCAAGTCGAGCGGGATGTGCCAATGCTTTGCAAAGTTCTGCGCAGCTTTGCAAATCGTTATCAAACAGTTCTGTTTTGGCTAAAACCATATGGAGTTTATTTGATTTCAAGCAGAAGATTCTTGAAAATATCCTATGCTAAAAATTATTTATGACGCAAATATACGTCAATAAATATTATGACGCAATAATACGTCAAAATATTTTAATGATCCTTAAGAATTTTGCATCAATCAAACACTAGGCTTTGACTGAAAAAGTGGTAGATCCTCAACAGAAAACTCTACTTTACGGCCAACTTTTATGGTTTCATTTGCGAGAGTTTCTGTATCAACCAGCACTGCCTGAAAGCGTCCAAGCGAACAAGTTCCGCAGTTTAGATACTGTTTGCGCTGGTTTATGTAGTACATCTTATGCAACTCCAACTTGTGAGTGTGACCAAGTATAACTAAATCGTACCTTCGAAGTAACTTTAACGCATAAAGCAGGTTTTATAGGAATTATACTTTCGAGGGACGCGATTAACCTCGTCATCATACTCAACAAGTTTAAAGTACAATCGTTCAGCCCATTGCATTTTCACAAAAAAACTCAGAATATAAAACCCTAATTTACCAATAAACCTACCAATGGAGGTTCCATTTAAAAAATCAGCGTTGTGTCCATGCTCAATATGAATAGTCCTACCTTCAGAGTTTTTTAAGGTGAAGTGATCCTTTGCTTTTGGATTCCACAAATCATGGTTCCCTCTAATGTAAATGAAACCGTTGCTGTCGAAATAATCAATTAAGAACTTGTTTCTTGCAACAATATCGGGATAGGCGTACTTATAAAGTTCAAACACATCACCATTCAGAATAACCTGATCAACATCGTAGTGTTTAATAATATCGTCGAGGACTTTGATAAATTTCTTAGCTTTCCAGCCAAAAGTTCCAAACTTATCGCCAGTGTCAATATGCAAATCTGATAAAACTAAAAGCTTCATGAATTAGAGGGTTGCATTACAAAAATAGATTAAACCTTAAAACCCATAACCAAAATATCGTCTACTTGTTTTTGATTACCCTTAAAATCTTCGAAATTTTGCTCAATAATCTTGATTTGCTCCTTGAGTGATAATGTTTGAATATCGAGTAGCATTCTCTTAAAATTAATCAGCATATACTTTAAGTTGGAAGGGCCTCCAAACTGATCGGTATAGCCATCGGAGAACATGTAAAAGATATCGCCACTGTGGTAACCGATTTTGTGATTTGTGAATGGTTTCTCTCCAATAACATGATAACCAATTGGCATTTTATTCCCTTTAAACTCATATATAGAAAACCCATTATGCGATTCTACTGGTTGCTCCAACCCAAAGCCACCAAGTTCAGATTTCCTGGCAATTAAAAGGGGTAAGTATGCCCCAGCATATTCCAGTTCTTGTTTCTCCTTATCGATAAGCACCAGGCTCATATCCATACCATCGTGCGATTCACCCTCAACACCCGTTTGGTTTAACGATGCAATAACCAACTGGCGTAGCCTGAATAGTAAGTCGCCTGCACTCTCGGCGCAATGGGTTGCAGTAAGTTCCTTAATAAGCGTAATACCAAGCATACTCATAAACGCCCCTGGCACACCATGGCCTGTACAATCCGCAACAGCTACGGCGATTCTCCCGTCGGCCAATTGAGTTGTCCAAAAGAAATCGCCACTTACAATATTTTTAGGTTGGTAGTACACAAAATGCTCTGTGAGGTAGTTATTAAGGTTATTGGTGCGAGGCAGAACTGCTGCCTGAATCCGACTCGCATACCGAATACTATCGGTAATTTGCTTTTGTTGGTCGGCAATTTGGTCGCGTTGACGTTCTGCCAAATCTCGTTGTGCCTCAATTTCTTGCTTTTGGTCCTCAATCTCGCCCTTTTGCCTTAGTATTTCGTGATTCTGTTCTACTAAGAGCTTGTTTATTTTTTGCTTCTCCCTTAAAAAGTAAAAGATTACCAATGCCAATGTAATAGCAAGAACTAAGGCTATTGAGATAAAAAGAGTGAACATCCTTTGCCGTTCTAGTCGCTCCTGCTGCATTGCTTCGCGCTGTTTAGTTATTATTTCCTGCTCGCGCTCCCTTTTATCAAAATCGTACTGCATTTCAAGCCTTGAGATTTCGCCAGCATTAATGCTATCCTTGATGGAAGAATGGTAACTGTAATTCTCCAATGCTTTACGGAAATCACCTTTTAGTCGATATGCAGAAGATAAACTTAGATATATATCCCTAACATCGGACATTAACCGCTGCTTTTGAGCTACAGTAAGTGCAGCGTTAAGATACTTGAATCCTTCGGAGTAGTTACCCTTTTTAATTTGGATTTCGCCAAGATATCTGTTTAACTTCGAAACATCAATACTGTCGTTCACGAATTGCTTAAGGACAAGGGCTTTCTCTAGGTTCTCTGTGGCTTTATCCAAATCATTTAGTTCAAAATATATTATTCCCATCAGCAAATTGTTTGCCGCCATAGCATGGGTGTTTTGAGTTTGGGAATTGTATGCAAGTACCTGTTTGGCAATTTCGAGAGCTTTATCGTTCAACCCTGAATGGTAGTATATATTGGCCTGCTCGGTTAACGATAAGGTTATACCATTCTGATTCCGTAAACTCCGATATTGGTTTAGAGCAATCTCATTATACTGGAGTGCCTTGTCGTAAATTTCTAATCTATTAAAAAGTCTGGCAATACTGAGCGACGTCCAAGCCATTCCTTCTTTATCGGCCTCCTTCTCATACGTTTCCAACGCTTGCAACATATGCTCAATGGCCTTGGGGTAGCTCCCTGTTAAACTGTAAACAGTCCCAATGTTAACCTGAGTGCGAGCAATTTGGATTTTATCCTTAATCCTCTCGTTAATATCCAAAGCACTCCGATACGAGTTTAACGCTTGTACGAAATCACTCCTAAGCTGATAAACATTCCCTATCCGGTTAAGGTTAATTGCAACCCAAAGTTCCTGATTTTGCTCCTTTGCAAGCTCTAAGGATTTTTGAAGGTGGTTTAATGCCAATTCAAAATCGTTTCGGTTGTAGTAACAGTAACCAAGTGTATGCTCAGCCTTTAAAAGCAAAAATTTATCATCAATACTTGAGGCCTGATTTACTGCTTTCTGCGCTAAAACTATGGCAGAATCTGAATTTGACGTGCGTGCCTTTTCGGCACTATTTATCAAAGACTCTACCAGTTCTTTATCGTTCTGTGCTATAACACTGTACGAAACCAAAAGGATTAGCAGGCATACAAAATGAACTTTTAGGAAATTAAGTTGCATGGGATGATATTATTTAATCCAATAAAGATATTCCATTTGGTTAAACCAATAAATTTTTACCAATATTTTTTTAAAAGGCTGAACCTATTAATGTATGTTTGTTTTGTTCTATTAAAACATTTCGTATTTTTAACCCAATTTGGTTGTATCAAAGTAAACTTAAAAACTAAAGCAATGAGGTTGAATATGAAAATCGGCGCAAAGATGTTACTCTTTGTAATGATTACTTCAGTGTCAATAATGCTAGTTATTGGACTTTTTATCGGATTTAGAATCAACAAAATTGCCAACGATAATGCGGTAAAACTTGCGCAAGCAGAAGCACAAAAAACCGCCAACCAAATAAAATCGGAACTAGAATTGGATATGGGTTTTTCCAGAGCGTTGGCTCACGCTCTTTACATTTACCCCAAGTTCGATACAGTTACGCTGGACTCAATATTCTTCAACATACTAAACAACCAAGTTGTCAACAATCCTCGCTACTTAACCGTATGGTATTCGGTGGAATATTTTGCCTTTCGCAAAGGCTATACAAAAGATTATGGTAGACGTTCCACAACTGCTTACTTGAAAAATGGAGTTCCTGCTAGGGATATAGAGCATAAAAATTTAACTGGGGACATTACCACCAGTAACTATTACTTATCCAAAACATGTAACTGCGAAATGCTTCTGGATCCTTACGCTTTTGATGTTGCTGGCAATGAGGTTTTGGCCACAAGCTTGAGTGTACCAATAAGGGTTAATGGGAAGTTTGCAGGCCTAGGAGGGGTAGACATTTCGTTAGAAAAATTTCAGGAGCAGATAGAGAAGATTAAACCATACAAAAACACTATTGTAGCTCTTATTGCCAACGATGGAACCATAATAGCCCATACAAAACCCGAGTTAGCCAAACTAAAATTTACCGATTTTAACCCTATAGATGACAATCAATTTAAAATATCAGAAAAGATAAAGAAGGGAACTGAATACAAGTATTTTTCAGAGATTAATGGTGAGCAAAACCTCAACATTCTTTCCACAGTAAAAGTTGGCGACTCCCCATCCACATGGTCGGTATACCTCTCTATCCCAATGAGCGAAATAGTGGTTGATGCCAAACGTGCAGTGATGTACACAATCTTTGTTTTTATACTTGGCGTATTACTTCAATCTGTAGCTATTTGGTACATTTCACGCTCCATTGCTCAACCCATTAAAAGAACAACCGATGCCCTTAACAGTATTGCAGAAGGTGATATTGATATCAACAAAAAGATATTTGTTCACACTGGTGATGAACTGGAGGACATGGCTCGCTCTGCAAACAAGCTAATTGATGGCTTAAACCACACAGAGCAATTTGCCCGCGAAATCGGTATGGGTAAACTCGATGCTCAATTTCAACTTCTAGGCGACAAGGATATTCTAGGGAAAGCTCTTCTGGAAATGCAAAAAAGCCTTGTTAATGCAAAGGAAGCAGAAGCCAAGAGAAAAGAGGAAGAAGAACAACAAATTTGGACAACCCAAGGTATAGCAATGTTTGGCGAGGTGCTACGCCAGCATAACGATAATTTGAACGAACTATCCTACCTGATTATCAAAAACTTGGTAACATACACAAAATCTATACAAGGAGGCATATTCATTATTAACGATAACGACCAGGACAATCCTGCTCTCGATATGTCGGCTTGCTTCGCATACGACCGAAGAAAATTTATGGAAAAAACCGTGCTCCCGAACGAGGGCTTGGTTGGCCGATGCTTTATTGAGGGCAAAACCATCTTCATGAAGGATGTGCCAAAGAACTATATCAAAATAACATCAGGATTAGGAGAAGAAAACCCACGAAACATAATTCTTGTCCCACTAAAAGTAAACGATGATGTTCTGGGGGTAATTGAAATGGCAACATTCAACACTTACGAAAAATATCATATTGAATTTATCGAGAAAATTGCCACAAGCATTGCCTCAACCCTCTCCAGCGTTAGGATTAATATTCGCACAGCAGAACTTCTTGCTCGCACACAGCAACAAGCAGAGGAAATGAAGGCCCAGGAAGAAGAAATGCGTCAGAACATGGAGGAACTCCACGCTACCCAAGAAGAAATGGAGCGCAAGCGCCATGAGCAGGAAGAAATTCAGGCACAATTACGCGAGGATAAATCAATCCTTAGCAGTTTACTTCAAAACTCTCCTGATTTAATCTACCAGAAAGACACTGATGGACGCTATGTGCGCCTAAGTAACTCCATGATTAACCTCCTCAACATCTCTTCGGTTGAAGATGCCGTTGGATTATCCGATTTCGACCTTCTATCGGGCGATCAAGCAAGAATTATTGCAAGTTTTGATAATGAAGTAATGCGAAATAGAACTCCAATTACAAACAAGATTATTTCTTTAGTTTTAACAGATAACGAGGAGCACAAAGCTGTTCTTACTCTTATGCCACTTATTGAAGACAATGGCGAGATGATTGGGGTTCTTGGAATAATAAAGATAATGACAGATGTAAAGTAATAGGTTGTATTGAAAAGAAAGAGCCGCTATTGCGGCTCTTTTTAATTATCTTAGTGCTTAGTTTATTAATTTTTAATACACCTAATTGAGTTTGCACTATTTGGTGCTGCATTCTGAAGTGTTAACATTCCTCCAGATTCTCCATAAAGTTGAACTGTCTCGGCACCGCCATCAACCCAAAAACTGGCAATAGTACCTATCATATAAAAATTCCAACTAGCTGAAAAATCAGCATATCCTGCAGGACGCACAGAAAAACCGGTGGTATTAGTTTGTGCAAAATCGTTAATCCAAAAACCAATAGGGTCACTAAATATTGTTCCTTTTTCAGATAGTTTTTTACTTAACTCTTGGGTATTGCTCATCCATTCACTACCTGCTATAAATTTAAAAAGTTCTTCCCAATCAGAATGCGAAGGAACCCTCCACCCGTCTGGACAAACATTTCCTGAACTTATGGCTGTTTGAGTATAAAGCAATCCGTAATTTGCAATAGTATCGGGCCAAACAGAGTTGTTATAGGCAAAAACTTCCGTTGGAGTTATACTAATTGCATTTGAATATTGAGTAGATCTAAGATTCTCTGCCATCCAGGTTTGAGGGCCAATTGTCACTGTTTTGTATTTATTGCCAAGGATATCAGTTAGAAGCCCAGATGAGAGACCTACGTTAGTTGTTACATTACCAGCAACCAGCATATCTTTCTCTGAAAGTACAGTATTTTTGAAATATGTAGAGTCAGTAGTAACTTTAAAGTAGTTGGTTGGTGTACTCTTAGAGCCACTTAAACCACCAACAGCAAATCCACCTTTTACTCCTTTTGAAGTGTTATCGATATAAACTCGAATACTATCGGGCGAAATATTTAGATACTCAACATTTGATTTTGAACCACTTAAACCGCCTACAGCAAAACCTCCCTTTGCTCCTTTTGCAATATTGCTACCAACATACGACCGAACGCCCGATTCGTAAACTGCAAAAACAATTTCCTTATTAGAATTTAAAACTGCAAAAATAGGTTGCTCTGGTTTATGTCCTGCCTTTGGTACAATATTTACGGAACTATCAGTCACAACAATATCTCCATTGGCAACCCAATTTGTACCATCGAAGTAAGCTGTTTCTCCAGCGTTTGCGGAATTTGTGTTTATTCCATTTGCTGCATGAAAAGCATAGGGAACTCCATGTAGTTCTTGTTTTTCAAATGGAGTAAACGCGGTTGCAGGGCTCACCTTTAACTCTACAATCATTGAAATTCCCCCATCGGACCAAGGAATGCTGGCAAAGGCGCCATCTACAGGCAAACCTTTTCCAACAACTAGCGTTGCTATACCCAAGCTATTTGTTGTTATATCGTGGGTTTCCTTGTAATAATAGGTAGTACCCGCTTTGTTGGTAATATTAACACGGATTGTAGCAGATTTACCTGACAACACATTTCCGCTAGCATCTCTAAGTACGGCCTGATAACTGATACCATACTGAACTTGGGCATTCAGCTCTGTGGATAAAAATACTATCAGAACTAATGCAAATTTTGTAAACGTTCTCATATACGATTTGTTAGTT
>CAZTVY010000041.1:0-13455 GCA_964617235.1 uncultured Rikenellaceae bacterium
GATGCTCGTAAACTTCGTATTCTGAATCAATGAGGTCGAATCTCTTAAGCACTTCAATTCCTCTAAACCATTCCTGTTCGTGTTGTTCAATATTGCTTTCGTAATTGTACTGCTTTAGGATGTCTTTGTGCTTATTCTTAAGGTTATTGTATTTTTCAACAAAGTTAGGTGCAAGTGTGTCGCCAACGCGCAATCCGTTACGGCCTGTTTTATCCATATAAGTTGGGCCAATCCCTTTTAGGGTTGAACCAATTTTACTTTTACCCTTCGCAGCTTCCGATGCAGCATCGAGTTCGCGGTGCGAGGGTAGTATTAGGTGTGCTTTTTTCGATACTTTAAGGGTTTCCTTAAGGCTAACACCCATTTTTTCGAGAGCATCAATTTCCTTGGCAAAAATAATTGGGTCAATTACAACTCCATTCCCAATAATATTGATGCAGTTGGAATGAAATATTCCCGAAGGGATTGTGTGTAAAACGTGCTTAATGTTGTTAAACTCCAACGAGTGGCCTGCATTTGGTCCACCTTGAAATCGTGCAATTACGTCGTAACTTGGAGTAAGCACATCAACAACTTTTCCTTTTCCTTCGTCGCCCCACTGTAGGCCCAGCAAAACATCAACTTTAACCATAGGTTTAATACGTTTTCGATATAGTTAGTACACGATTATTATGCATTAAAATGCATTACAAATTCCTCCTAAAGTTACAAACTTTAACTGAGTTGCTGGGGAAAACTTATCAACAGTTGATTGACTATTGTAGTTGATTTTACTCAGGCATTGGCATTTGGTCAATCTCGTTCTGACAGTTTTGGCACAATCCGTAAAGGTATAGCGAGTGGTGCGATATGCTGAAGTTTGAGTTTTTGCGTGCTGAGTTTAGTATTTCCTGAATACGGGGGTCGCAGAACTCAATTACCTTTCCACAACGGGTGCAGATAAGGTGGTCGTGTTGCTTGCACTCGTAGGCTTTTTCGTACTGTGAGAAATTTTTGCCAAACTGATGCTTAACAACCAAGCCGCACTCAAGTAGTAAATCGATTGTATTATAAAGTGTTGCACGACTAACCTGGTAGTTCTTGTTTTTCATCTGGATATAGAGTGTTTCAATATCGAAATGGCTCTCGTGCGAGTATATCTCGTCGAGTATAGCAAATCGCTCCGGTGTTTTCCGATGACCTTTACGTTCAAGATAATCGGTAAGTATTCGTTTAACTACATTCTTAGTGTCGTGGCAAACCATGATTATTTAGTCTTATTTTAAATAGCAAATTTAGCAAAAGGTTTTATATCAACACAATTTATTAGTGTTTTTTGAAAAACAATTAAAGCAGTGTTTTTGTTTAATCGTCCACCTTGTCCATCCGCTTCACGTTGTCCATTCCCTTAATTTTCATGAGGTTCATGATTAAGTTGTTAAGGTGCGAAACGTCGTGAACATACAGGTCAATAAATCCTTCAAAAATACCGTCGTGACTTTCAATGTGGAATTTGCGAATGTTTACCATTAACTCATCGGAAATGACTTTTGTAACCTCGCTAATAATACCAATCCTGTCCATTCCTCTCACATCAATTCGGGCGAGGAACGAAAGCATTTTGTGGGTAGTCCATTTGGCGCTTACAATTTTATCGCCATACTGCGACATTAACCTAACTGCCTCGGCGCATGTTGCTTTGTGGATAATCACCATTTCTTCGGGCGAGATGTAGCCAATAACCTCATCGCCAGGGATTGGGTTGCAGCATCGGGCAACAACGTACGAAGGATTTTCCTCATCCACATTTTCGTTAAGCATGAATGGTTTTTTCGTGTCAATCTTGAGTGGTTTCGAAGATTCTGTGTCGTACTTGTGTTTTTTGCCTAGTTGCAGGCTCCAGTACTGAATCCATTTGTTCTTGGTATTCTTTTTAAGGATTCTTTTTAGGTTGTCGAGAGTAATTAATCCCGAACCAATTTTGCTGTAAAGTTCATCCTTTGAGTAAACCTCATAGGCTGGGAGGATTTTTTTAAAAACACGTGACGATGGTTGAACGCCAAGTTCGTTTAATCTGTTTTCGAGGATATCTTTTCCTTTCTCAATCCTATTTTTAGTTTCAGTTTTTAATGCTCCCTTAATGGCTGCTTTCGCCTTAGTCGTTGTTGCATATTTTAGAAGTTCCCATGTGGGTTTTTGCGAAGATGCGGTGGTGATTTCAATTTGGTCCCCACTGTTGATTTGGTAACTTAAAGGAACTAACTTATGGTTAACCTTAGCGCCAATAGCCTTGTTGCCAACGCCGGTATGTATTTCGAATGCAAAATCGAGAGCAGTAGCTCCTTTTGGTAGAGAGCGTGTTTCGCCCTTGGGTGTAAAAACAACTATCTCGGATGTGAAAAGGTTTAGTTTGAATTCGTCCAGAAACTCCAAGGCATTCTCCTGTGGGTTTTCGAGCATCTCTCGAACTCGCTTAATCCATTTATCCAATTCATTTTCGTGGTTTGAAGTATCAGTATCCTTGTATTTCCAGTGTGCGGCAAAACCTCGTTCTGCAATATCATCCATTCGGCGGGAGCGGATTTGCACCTCAACCCATTGCCCATTGGGTCCCATAACTGTACAATGCAATGCCTCGTACCCATTGGCCTTAGGTGTGGATACCCAATCGCGCAACCTATCGGGTTTTGGCTTGTATATGTCAGTAATGATTGAGTAGATGTGCCAGCATTGTGTTTTCTCGGGGATGTGTGGGTATGGGTTGAATACTATGCGGATAGCCAGTAGGTCGTATATTTCCTCGAAGGAAACGTTTTTGGATTGAATTTTTTTCCAGACAGAGTAAACCGATTTTGGACGTCCATTAATTTCAAAATCGATGTTATTTTCTTCTAACTTTTTAATAATAGGTAACGAGAAATGGTTGATTTGTTGAATTCTACGTTTCTCGTTATCGGCTATCTTGCTTCTAATTTCGTCGTAAGCTTGGGGAAATCGGTATTTTAGGCTTAAGTCCTCTAGTTCTGTTTTAATGGCGTAAAGTCCAAGTCGGTGTGCAAGTGGGGCGTAAAGGTAAATAGTTTCGCTGGCAATTTTCATTTGCTTGTTGGTTGCTAGCGAGTCTAGGGTGCGCATGTTGTGCAACCTATCGGCAAGTTTTATGAGAATAACCCGAATATCATCAGCAAGGGTAAGAATTATCTTTCTGAAATTCTCGGCCTGTATGGTTGAGTTGGCATCAAAAACATCAGTAATTTTAGTAAGCCCATCAATAATTGATGCTATCTTTTTTCCAAAGATTCGCTCAATGTCTTCAACGGTGTAATCGGTATCCTCCACAACATCGTGCATAAGTGCACAGGCTGCAGCCTTTGCTCCAAGTCCAATTTCGTGCGTTACAATTTTTGCCACTGCTATGGGATGAAGTATATATGGCTCTCCCGATTTCCGGCGAACACCCTTATGTGCTTCGTTGGCAAGATTGAATGCTTTAATAATAAGATTTCTATCCTCCTCGGAGTTGCAACGGGGGCATCCTTGGAGCATATCATCGAAATGCGATTGAATTAATAGTTTTTCTTCTTCGGTTTGAAGGTTCATAAAATATCTTGCTAAGTTTTAACTTAAAACCAGGGGTTATTTTGGTGGATATACAACGGATAACGTGCCTGTTTTTACCACATCGCCCAAGTCAGAGGTGCTTACGACAATTCTATACGGATAAACGCCCTCTTTTACGAATTCTCCTTTGGAGTTTTTTCCATTCCATCCTTGGTTGCCGTGGTATATTACTCCACCCCAACGGTCGTATATTGTTAATTCGAATCGAGCATCGAAACTGATAATTGGCTCAAATATGCTTCGTAACCTACCATTGCCTCCAACCTGACTATTAGGAGCAACGGAGTTTGGCATGATTACACCTGGTAGGATTTCCACAATTATTTCGCGAGTTCGAACCATTGTAGTAACTGTATTGTCAAACTCTAGCTCATAGGCTTCGATATAGTACTTAAAAACAATTTTGTACAGAGGGTTTTGACCCTTGTATGGGGTTAAATCATCTACAAAAAAATTGTCAGTTAGCCATGATGCTGCTAGGGTTAACTCTCCTGGTCCGTTGATGTCATCGGTTTGCTTATAGGCTCTTCGGTAAACGTTATAAACAACTCTGTTGTTAACCCTATTGGGTTGGCGAACTCTATCTATCATTAGTGTGTCCCACTCAAGTTTTACCAAGGTTCCGTCCGATTTCCCTTTAGGGATAATTGTATTGCATAGGTTTGTTGTTTTTATAACGGTTTTGCATCCATTGTGAGCATCAACCTTATAGTAGAATTTTCGTGTACGTGCAGCCCACATATCGTTAGTGTCGACTGATAGTGTTTGGTTTGGGTCAGAGAATTCGTCAATAACTTTTGCACTGAAAATACTTTTGTTGGTGTCGGGGTACTCCCAGCGTACCAACTTAAAATTTCGAATTGCTGTAGCTGGGTCAATTTTGTAATGAATGGTAATCTTGTTGTTCTCGGCAAGGATAGAGTCGAGTGTCATGTAAGTGGGGTGGATTGCCATTTTTGAATTGATGTAGTTCAGGTTGGAGTAGGTTGTGTAGGGCTGGTCTGTTCTGCGGGCTGTAATGTAAAAGTAGTAATCTTGATTCTCGTCAACATTTGTGATGCTAAACCTGTTGGTAAATTTGTTGACATTGGCTAATAAAGTATATGCGGCCCAGTTATTGTCGTGTCCCATATAAATTGAATAATCTTGATATATGCTGGTATTATTCCATCCTTCGTAAAAATTCCAGGTTAGGTCAATTTTTGCATTGCAACTATCGTACTGGCTTTGCAGCCATATTTGTGCATGATGCGGGGTTAATCTACTGGGTTCTGTAAGCCCTAATGACGATATTTTATAGAATAATCGGGATTGATTTCCATTGGCATTAACATCAGTGTACTGAAATGTTGTTTGGTTTACAGTGTCAATTTCTAAATAGTAATCGTTACCTAGATTATCTACAGTTCTACGGTAGATGATATAGCCTATAGGGTCAGGGTATTGAGGGTTTGTGGCAGGTGCAGTCCAGAATAGGGTTGGTTGTCCGTTGGTAGGATTTATGGTTAGGTAGTTAAATGTTGGTTCATTGGGTTTTGTGTACATTTGTGAGAAGCTGTCGACGCACAAAGCCGAAAGAATGATTATTAGGCTAATTACTTTTGTTTTCATTTCTTACCAATTTAAGTTTGGCCAAACTCCTATTTTAAATAAAAATAATCTCAATAATAGCAAACTTTTAGTTTGTTTCGAGTTTCCCTGCAACACTTTCGATAAAATCTTTTTGACCAAGGTATTTATTCGCAACATCCAAAAGTTCTGTAGAAGAAACACTATTTATAGTATCAATGGTTCTCTCAAAGTAGGAGAAATCCAAATCGTTGTATTCATAAAGGCTTGCAATACTGTCGGCAATAGCAAACGGACCATCGAATGTTCTCAAAACCTCTCCAATTAAATGGCTTTTTACAAGGTAAAGCTCTGTATCAGGAACTTTTTGGGTACAAAGCAAGTCAATCTCCTTGTAAATTTCATTCAATGTATCCTTCGTAACGTTGGCACCAACCTCAGTTCCTATAACAAAAACTGAGGTTTCCTTGAATGGTAGAATTGTAGATGAGATTCCGTATGTATAGCCTTTTTCCTCGCGAATGTTACGCATAAGTCTTGACCCAAAATATCCTCCAAGTATTGTGTTTAATACCATAAGCTTTGGAAAATCGATGTGGTTCCGTTTTATCATTTGTTTTCCGACTCTAATGGCCGATTGTAAAGCATCATTCTTATACGAGAATACCTTCTCAGGAGTTTGCAATGTTGGCGTAAGAATTTGCTTGCTATTTTCAATAGGTTTTCCGAATGGTGTTTTGCCTAGAATTTCCTCTACAATTTTAATTTCCTTGTCGGATATTTTGCCCGAAAGTATTATCAGGCAGTTGTTAGAGGTGTGATAGTTGTCGTGAAAATTGCTGATGAAACTTCGTTGTAATAAGTCGAAATCCTCTGGTGTGGCATACGCTCCGTAAGGATGTTTATTGCCAAATAGGCCGCTAAAGAAATTTTGCCGTGAAATAGTAACCACTTTTTCCAACTCCACTATTAATGCTTGCTTGCCTTTCTTTTTAAATATATCCAGTTCATGTTCTGGATATATTGGGTTGTAAATCATATCGCCAAAAACGCCCAACGATTGCTCCAGAAATTTGTTAGTGGAGTAAAGCGTAAGCGATGCAAAATCCCTGTCGAATGAATGCTCAGGAAAACTGCCGTAAAAATCAAATTGCTCGGCAATTTGTTGCGAAGTTCTTGTTTTGGTACCTTCACTTAGTAACGATACTGCACCTCGAGCCGAGAGTGGTTGTGTTTGATAGCGAGTCCCTGCATCAAAAATCATCTCAATCTTAGCAACATCCTGTGTTTCTGCATTAACCACGATTAGCTGTGCGCCGTTTGCCAACCTTGTTTGGTTGGCTTGCGGAATAGTTATTTTTCCTGTGGTTCTTTTCGCTGGTGCTTTTGTTCTGTCGAGCATTGCCATTGTGGTTATTTGTTTTGATTCGATTTGTAGTACAGCGTTGAACAGTTGTCCTCTTTAAGGATTTTTTGAGCAATAGTTTGAATATGCTCAGGTGTAACGCTTCTGTATTTTTGAACCTCGAGGTTGATGCTATTAGCATCGCCTAGCAATTCGTAGAACGCAAGATTCATTGCTTTGTTTAGTACACTGGTTTCCTCGAATGTGAAATTCGATTCATATTTGTTTTGTACCTTCTCAAGTTCGTATGCCGAAACGGGTTCGTTTTGCAATACGGAAATTTCTTCGTTAATGGCAATCTCAGCCTGTTCGTATGTGGTTGAAGGGTATAGTTGACCTGTTATTATAAATAAACCCTCATCAATATCACCAGTAATATATGCGTTTACATTGCTGAACAATTGTTTTTCCTTTACCAGCCGTTGGTAAAGTCTTGCCGATTTTCCATTCGAGAGCAAATCGGACATTAAATCGGTTGCTGGGAAGTCTGCATGATTCCTTTTGCACATATGGTATGCCTTGTATATGGCGTTGAAAGGAACATCGCGTTCGATTTCCAGTTTACGAGGTGATGTTTGAATTGGCTCCTTAGGAAGATTGCGTTCAACTAACTCTCTTTTTTCAATTGGGCCGAACCATTTGTTGGCTAACTCAATAATAGTAGTTGGTTCAACTGGTCCAGCAACGCAAAGAATTGCATTGTTGGGAGCGTAATGGCTATAAAAAAAACTCTTTACATCGGTTAAGGTGGCGCTCTTAATATGTTCGGGCGATTTACCAATTGTAGCCCACATGTAGGGGTGTGCCTTGTAGGCCAATGGCCTTAGGTGTAGCCAAACTTCGCCGTAAGGTTGATTCAGGTATCGTTGGTTGAATTCCTCCACAACAACATTGCGCTGAACATCTAGGCTCTTTTTGGTAAAAGCAAGGCTTAACATCCTGTCGCTTTCCAGCCAAAAGGCAGTTTCAATATTCTCAACAGGAAGTGTAATGTAGTAATTTGTTATATCGTTATTTGTAAATGCGTTGTTCTCGCCTCCAATTCTTTCAAGTGGCTCATCGTAAACGGGGATGTTTATAGAGCCACCAAACATTAAATGCTCAAAAAGGTGTGCAAATCCTGTTTTTTCGGGATGTTCGTCTTTGGCTCCAACATTGTAAAGTAGGTTAAACGATGCTATTGGCGTGCTAAAATCCTGGTGGATTAATAATTTTAATCCATTCGGAAGAGTATGTTTAATAACCTCAATCATAATTTAATTTTCGACTTTTAAAAAAGTACAGTAAATTTGGATAAAAATAGGATTGGACCTCCTTGCAAATCTGTTTACAACCCATTATAAATTTGTTCAATCCTCTTTGTAAGTAAATACCTAATTTAGTTTGTTGTATTTGTAGTTTCAAAAATAACCATTTTTGGTGATGTTGCTTTGATTTATGTTTAATTTTAGGATTATTTGTTTAAAATGAGATTGTTAATTGATAAGTTGTTGAATTCACTTTGGATTTCGATTCGGAGACTTGAGGAGCGTAGGGTTACACTAATTTTGAGTTTGGTTATTGGCGTTTTAAGTGGTTTTGCGGCTGTAGTTCTTAAGAATACAGTTCACATAACCCATGCATTTCTTCAGGAATCATTGCCCAAGGAGTCGGCAAACTATTTGTTTTTAGCATTACCCGCAGTAGGTATTCTCCTAACAATTCTTTTTATAAAATTCTTTGTGAAGGATAATATTGGTCATGGTGTTTCGCGTATTCTGTACTCAATCTCAAGACAAAATAGCCGATTGAAGTCTCATAACACCTACAGTTCAATTGTATCGAGCACAATGACAATTGGTTTTGGGGGTTCCGTTGGAGCAGAGGCTCCAATTGTGCTTACCGGTGCGGCCATTGGCTCCAATATTGGGCAATTCTTTAGAATGAACTACAAGACTTTAACCTTGCTAATTGGTTGTGGCGCTGCAGGTGCAATTGCGTCAATCTTTAATGCACCTTTAGCCGGCTTGGTGTTTACGCTAGAGGTATTGATGCTTGATTTAACAACAGCATCAATTATTCCATTGCTTATTTCCGCTGTTTCAGCTACCACAGTTTCCTACTTCTTTTTGGGTAGAGAGGTGGTTTTTGCCTATGAGGTTGTTCATCCTTTTCAACTCCATAATATTCCGTACTTTATTTTTTTAGGAATTTTCTGTGGGTTGGTTTCGCTATACTTTATGCGTACTGTAATGCGTGTGGAGAAGCGTTTTGGTAAAGTAACCAATCCTTACAAGAAATGGATTATTGGAGGCATTGCGCTTGGCGTACTTATTTTTATATTTCCTCCGCTATACG
This sequence comes from uncultured Rikenellaceae bacterium, assembly GCA_964617235.1. Taxonomy (GTDB): domain Bacteria; phylum Bacteroidota; class Bacteroidia; order Bacteroidales; family Tenuifilaceae; genus SB25. The sequence continues at coordinate 8,912 of CAZTVY010000041.1, forward strand.
GTGAGGGATACGAAGTGCTTCATGCATTGCTTGAGGGGCGTTCGAGTGTGGTTTTTGAGAATAGTTTCTTTTACTCGTTTCAGGATAACTACTGGTTGCTACTGGTAGCCCTAGCATTGCTTATTGCCGTTAAGGCCATTGCAACGGCCGTAACCACTGGTGCTGGTGGAATAGGTGGCACATTTGCTCCAACCCTTTTCATTGGAGGTGTATCTGGCTTTTTTGTGGCTCGATTAATTAATCAGTTCAGTTTTATTGATGTTTCTGAAAGTAACTTTACGCTAATAGGAATGGCTGGTACAATGGCTGGAGTTATGCATGCGCCATTAACTGCTATATTTTTAATTGCTGAGATTACAGGTGGTTATGCGCTTTTTGTCCCATTAATAATTACGTCGACCATTTCATTTCTTACGATGATGTACTTTGAGCCTCATTCAATTTACACAAAGGGGTTGGCCAAAAAAGGTGAACTAATTACACACCATAAGGATAAAGCCGTGCTTACTTTGCTTCAGGTTGGAAAAGTTGTGGAGAGTGATTTTATTAAGGTGAATCCGGACGAAACTTTGGGAGATTTGGTTAAGAAAATTAGCAAATCCAAACGCAATATTTTCCCAGTTACTACTAATGAGGACATATTTGTTGGAGTTGTGTCCTTAGATGATATACGTCCAATTATGTTCGATACTGAGGTTTACGAATCGGTTTCCGTAAAGGAGTTAATGAATGTCCCTCCTGAGTTTATCTCTACTAAAGAATCTATGGATTCTGTTATGCGAAAGTTTGAGGAGTCGGGTGCTTGGAATTTACCCGTTCTCGAGGGTGATAGGTATATTGGCTTTGTTTCAAAATCAAAAATATTCTCAGCTTATCGCGATGTTTTAATACAGTTTTCCGACGAATAGAAATTTATTTCAACTAAATTTGAGTGTTATTTGTTTATCTGTAACATTTTAAACCGATTACTATGGCTACCCTAGATATTTCAAAAATAAAGGGATTAAGAATTTTGGTTATTGAAGATGATACCGTAAGCAGAATCTTTCTTCGGGAATTACTAACCCCCACTCAGGCTCAAATTGATTATGCTAAATCTGGTTACGAGGCAACGCAGTATATGGCTAAGAATTCTCCTCCAGATATTATTTTGCTCGATTTGCGACTACCGGATGTTGATGGGGTTGAGCTAGCTCAAAAGTTTTTAGCCGATAACCCTAAACTTACAATTATTGCTCAAACTGCCTATGTTTTGGTAGGGCAAGAGGAGCGTTGCAAAAATGCAGGAATCAAAACTTTTCTGGCAAAACCGCTTAAAAAAACTCAACTTATTGAGCTGCTTTCACAATTTGCTAAGGAACATATAAAATAATTTTACCAACAGAATTAAAGCACTAATTTTGCCTAAATTTTAAACTTACGATAATGACACGCGATACACAAATTTTTGAACTTATTGAGAAAGAGCGTCAGCGACAAATGCATGGAATTGAGTTGATTGCTTCGGAAAACTTTGTTAGCCCTCAGGTGCTTGAGGCTATGGGCTCAGTTATGACTAACAAGTACGCCGAAGGTTATCCTGGAGCACGCTACTATGGCGGTTGCGAAGTGGTTGACCAATCGGAGCAACTTGCCATTGATAGGTTGAAAAAACTTTTCGATGCTGAGTATGCCAACGTACAGCCTCACTCTGGCGCACAGGCAAACATGGCTGTTTTCATGGCGGTTCTTAAACCTGGCGATACTTTCCTTGGTTTAGACCTATCTCATGGTGGTCACTTATCACACGGTTCTCCAGTAAACTTCTCTGGTATGTGGTACAAGGCTGTATCGTACGGTGTAAAGCAGGAAACTGGCCGTGTTGACTACGATATGATGGAGCGTGTTGCCCTTGAGCAAAAACCAAAACTGATTGTTGGTGGTGCTTCGGCTTACTCCCGTGAGTGGGACTACAAGCGTATGCGTGAGATTGCGGATAAAATTGGCGCATTACTTATGATTGATATGGCGCACCCTGCAGGTTTAATTGCTGCTGGTTTGCTCGATAACCCTGTTAAGTACGCTCATATTGTAACATCTACAACCCACAAAACTTTACGTGGCCCACGTGGTGGTATTATTTTGATGGGTAAAGATTTTCCAAATCCTTGGGGATTAACTACTCCTAAAGGTGAGGTTAAGATGATGTCGCAAATTCTTAACTCAAGTGTATTCCCCGGCGTTCAAGGTGGACCACTTGAGCACGTAATTGCTGCTAAAGCAGTTGCTTTTGGCGAGGCTTTAGCTCCTGAGTACAAAACCTATCAACAACAAGTTAAGAAAAACGCTGCAGTCCTTGCCGATGCTTTTATCAAAAAGGGTTACAAGGTTATTTCCGACGGTACCGATAACCACTCAATGCTTATCGATTTGCGTACAAAATTCCCTGAACTTACAGGTAAGAAGGCTGAGAATACCCTTGTATTAGCCGATATCACTATTAACAAGAATATGGTTCCTTACGATAGCCGTTCTCCTTTCCAAACCTCTGGAATACGCGTTGGAACTCCTGCAATTTCAACTCGTGGTTTAAAGGAAGTTCATATGCCAATTATTGTTGATTTAATTGACAGGGTACTATCAAACATCGATAATGAGGCTGTTATTGCTGAGGTAAGAGTTGAGGTAAATAAACTAATGAAAGATTTTCCCTTGTTTGCTTGGTAGTCTTTTGCAAATATTCCTGTTACCCCGACACATCGTGTCGGGGTTTTTTATAACTTAGCCAATATCAACTTAAAAGAAAATTTAACCAACCTAAAAATAGTATGGAATCATTTTATATCGACCTTAACGAGATGTCGCATAAAAAGTCAAAACTTTATAGGATTTGGGCTTTTGGTGCTATATTTTTCATTGTATTAGCAATACTCTCATTTACATTGTTAAAAAAACAACTAGGGAGTGCTCAAGTGTCAATTCTTATTATGGCAGTTTACTTCTTACTTTATGTATACTATGCTTGGATTACTTATAAAGCCAAACTTTATATCCAAGCCGATGAGTATGCCCTTGAGTATAGTTTTGGAATGATAAAACAATCTGCTGAAAGTATTATGTGGGATACCATTGTTAAAGTAAAGTTGGGCCCAACTTATGTGGCTTTTTTTAAAAGAACCGGCAAGCGTAAAGTTGTGGCGTTAGGCTGGCTACCTTACACTAAAGTGGTTGAAATTAAGGATAAGATTGCAAAAGTTTGTGAATTTAAAGGAATTATATGCGAAAGGTCTGAGTTTAAACATTACGAAAAGAAATCATAACTCTGTTGATGGAATGGTGGGTTTATACTATTGTTGTAATAGTAGGCATTATTTCGGGTTTTATTAATACTCTTGCAGGAAGCGGTTCGTTAATCACGCTTCCTTTATTAATATTTATAGGTTTACCAGCCAATGTAGCCAATGGAACAAATCGAATTGCCATATTGCTACAAAGTGTGGTTGGGGTTGGCGCATTTAAACAAAAAAAAGTGTTTGAATGGCATGAGGGAATTTGGCTTACAATTCCAGCGTCGGTAGGAGCTCTAATTGGAGCCTTTGTGGCGTTAGACATTAACGATGCCTTAATGAACAAAATTATTGGGGCATTGCTGGTTGTAATGTTTCTTATGATTCTTTACAAGCCAGAGCAATGGGTTAAGGAAAAAGCAGGAGGTGTTCATGCCAAACCAACGCTGTTAAGAATACTAGTATTCTTCGGTATAGGATTTTATGGCGGCTTTATTCAGGCTGGCGTTGGATTCTTTTTATTGGCTGGATTGGTTCTTGGAGCAGGATTTGATTTACTAAAAGCCAATGCAATAAAAGTTTTAATTGTACTGGCGTTTACAGTAGTTGCGCTAATTGTCTTTATTGCAAACAGCCAAGTTGACTACCTTATTGGCCTTGTGCTTGGTGCAGGGAGTATGCTTGGTGCTTGGATTGCAACCCACGTTGCAATTAAACATGGAACTAAGTTTGTTAGGTGGTTTTTGCTGGGAGCTGTTTTGGTGTTTGCGGTTAAGTTGTTGGTTTGGTAGCCCATTCGCGAGTTAATATAGTAGGGCAAGAGCCCCGCTACCGTACGAATCGACCGTAGGGAGTTCAACGAAGTTAGTCCTCTCGTGAGTTAGTGTAGAAGAGGAGTGGTAGTGTAGAAGAAGATAGAATATAAGTGGTAGTAGAGAGAAAGTAACGGGTAGCAATAGGATAATCCAGCGGGATTATGTGTTATAAACCTAAGGGTGGAAGGGTAAGTGTTGTTGAGAGGTAGGGATGGAGTTGCCACACGACAGGAGTCGTGCGGCAGCGAGGGCATCCCTCTCGAGGTTTTGAAAAAATACGATATTTTTACCGAAGTTCCCCTTCAAACGCCCGGTGGTTATATGAAGGCCGATATTGTGCTCATAAAACGGGGAGAAAAGAGAATAGAAGATGTCATCGTTATTGAGAACAAACTGAGCCAAACCACCGACTTTACAACGCGGCAAAAAGAAGGTTGGAAGAAAATTGCAAATGGGGAGGAGA
>CAZTVY010000042.1:0-13381 GCA_964617235.1 uncultured Rikenellaceae bacterium
TGTTAAAACTTTAAAAGAATACAAAGCAACAAAGAAACATGCATGTCCAAAGATTGATGATAGGAGTTTGGACTCAATTTATTTGTACTGCGGGAGCATAAAGAAGGATTTACATAAACGGCTTAAAGAACACTTGGGGTTTGGCAGTGAAACCACCTATGCATTGCATCTCAAACATTGGACAGAAGGTCTAGGGCTTACACTTGAGTTTAATTATGCTTGGCTAGATAAAAAATATATCGATTACACTGAACTAGTTGAATCTGCCTTAGCAATGGAACTTAAACCGCTGGTTGGAAAGCTTGCATAACTAATGAAAAACAGATAATCGTATATGAGTAACAATGGTGTGTAAAGGCACACAATAACACACAAAAATTATACACCTTGCTTTAAGTTCAAAACTATTTTTCCGAATACAATTACAAAATTCAAATGCCTTTCTGTACTTTTAGGCTTTCATTTGAATTTTTAAGAAATCGTTATTATGTCGGAAGAGCAGAAAAAGAAACTTGAGCAGCAGCTTTGGAATATTGCCAATACTCTGCGTGGGAAAATGGACGCAGACCAGTTCAGAGATTATATACTCGGATTTATATTCTATAAGTACCTATCCGAAAAGATGGTTCGGTATGCCGACTCTATTCTGAAACAGGATGGTATTATTTACACCGACATCAAAGAGGATACCGCTAAGGGCAAAGAGTATATCGATGCTATAAAGGAGGAATCGTTAGCAACGTTAGGCTATTTCTTAAAACCTTCTGAACTTTTTAGCCAAATAGCCAAGCGTGGAAATGGTGATAAGGAAGGGAATAACCACTTTATACTTGAAGACCTTGCAAAGATTCTTATCAATATTGAGCAGAGTACAATGGGTACTGAGAGCGAGGACGATTTCGACAACCTGTTCGAAGACCTCGACCTTACTAGCACAAAGCTTGGTAAAACCGAATCGGAAAAAAACGCTCTAATATCAAAGGTTTTATCGCACCTCGATAAAATTGACTTTCAGCTAGAGAATGCAAAGATTGATATTCTTGGCGATGCCTACGAGTATTTAATCTCCCAATTTGCTAGTGGGTCAGGGAAGAAAGCTGGAGAATTTTATACCCCACAAGAGGTTAGTAAGGTTTTGGCTAAAATTGTAACTACAGGCAAAAGCAAGTTGAAAAGTGTGTACGATGCTACATGTGGGTCTGGTTCTCTACTTTTGAGGGTTGCCAAAGAGGTACAGGAGGTAAGCAATTTCTATGGGCAGGAACTCAACCGAACCACCTACAACCTGTGCCGAATGAATATGATTCTGCATGATGTTCATTACCGTAAATTTGATATTCGGCAAGAGGATACACTAGAACATCCACAACATCTTGATAAAAAATTTGAGGCAGTTGTTGCCAACCCACCATTCTCGGCACAGTGGAGTGCTTCGCCACTATTTATGACCGATGATAGGTTTAGCCAGTACGGTAAGCTTGCCCCAGCAAGCAAGGCCGATTTTGCTTTTGTTCAGCACATGATATACCATTTGGCCGATAACGGAACAATGGCAATTGTGCTACCGCATGGTGTACTTTTCCGTGGTGGTGCAGAGCAGCATATCCGCAAGTATTTAATTGAGGAGAAAAACTACCTTGATGCTGTAATTGGGTTGCCTGCCAATATTTTTTACGGGACAAGTATTCCAACCTGTATTCTGGTTTTTAAAAAGTGCAGAGAGAACCCTGACAATATTCTGTTTATTGATTCCAGCCAGCACTTTGAGAAAGTAAAAAACCAAAATGTGCTACGTGATGCCGATATCGAAAAAATAATCTCCACCTACCGCAACCGTGCCGAGGAGGACAAATACAGCAAACGAGCCACGCTAGAAACCATAGCTGAGAACGACTACAACTTAAACATCCCTAGGTATGTAGATACCTTTGAGGCCGAGGAAAGCATCGATATAAATAAGTTGGCAAGCGAGTTGGTGGAACTAAATAAGCAAATGGCAGAGACCGATAAAACAATTGCCGCATTTTGCAAGGAATTAAGTATCTCAACTCCATTTTAGCTATGAAGGAAAAAAAGAATATTCCGCAGTTACGTTTTCAAGAGTTTAATGGAGAATGGGAAAGTAAGAAATTGGGTGAAATATGCAAAATGCAAGCAGGCAAATTTGTAAGTGCTTCAGATATATATGAACAATCTGATGAGGATTTTTATCCATGTTATGGTGGAAATGGATTAAGAGGATATACGAAATCGTATAATCAGGATGGTAAATATTCATTGATTGGTAGGCAAGGTGCTCATTGTGGAAATGTAAAACTTGCAAATGGGAAATTTTATGCTACCGAACACGCAGTTGTTGTATATTTAAAGATGGGATTTGATACAGATTATATTTTTCATGTCCTTAATATTTTAAATCTAAATCAATATTCAACTGGATTGGCACAGCCTGGTTTATCAATTCAAAATTTAGAAACGGTAGAAACAACAACCGCACCTACCCTCCCCGAACAACAAAAAATCGCCAACTTCCTCACCTCCGTTGACTCTAAACTCACCCAACTCAAACAGAAGAAAACCCTTCTGGAGCAATACAAAAAGGGTGTAATGCAGCAAATATTTGCACAGGAGATTCGGTTTAAGGATGAGAATGGGAATGACTTCCCTGAATGGGAAGAAATGTGCTTGGGAGATGTATTAATAAAAAATTCAATTAGAAACAAAGAACAAAAATATTCATTAGTACAAAGTGTAAGTAATAAATTTGGTTTTATTAATCAAGTCGAAATGTTTGAAGATAGGCGTGTTGCAAGTAAGGATACTTCAAATTATTATGTGATTGAAAAGGGATGTTTTGCATACAATCCTTCAAGAATTGATGTTGGCTCTTTAGCATACAAATATGATAATGAAACATCGATTATAAGTCCGCTTTACATTTCATTTAATGCTAATAAGGAGTATTTAATAGACAGATTTTTATTAAGTTGGTTTTCGTCAGAAAGATTTATTAGGCAGATGAACAGTTCCTTTGAAGGAAGTGTTAGAAATACTTTAAGTTATGAAAGTCTAATAAAAATGGACATTTCTATTCCGACTAAAGAAGAACAAACAAAAATTGCCAATTTCCTTTCAGTTATTGACAATAAAATTGATTATTGTAGCATACAAGTTGAGAAAATGGAAGCATGGAAAAAGGGGTTGTTACAAAAGATGTTTGTATAAATATTTAAGCCTATGAATAAAACATTTAACATATACTGCGATGAGAGCTGCCATATTGAGCATGACCACAAAAACTTTTTCTTACTTGGCTCAGTAAGTTCTGCCTACAATCAGGTTAAGCGACATGCTGAACGAATAAAGTATATCAAAGAAAAACATCACTTCTATGGAGAGATAAAATGGACAAAGGTTTCTAGCTCTCAAGCACAGTTTTACAAAGACCTTCTCGATTATTTCTTCGACACCGATTTGCAGTTTAGAGCCGTGGTTGTTAATAAGTCTAAAATCAATAACCAGAACTACAACCAAGATTACGATACTTTTTACTATAAAATGTACTACTATCTTTTAAATCACAATAAAAATAGCCAGTACAGCTACAACGTTTATCTCGACATAAAAGACACGCTAAGTGCTCACAAAGTAAACACGCTAAAAGAAATTCTTAATGTTAAGTATGGTGTATTCAGAACAGTGCAGAATATTCGTTCACATGAGAGTGTGCTAATGCAATTGGCCGATTTTATAACAGGTGCATTATCTTACAATTTGAATAATCCAGATAAAAAGGTGATGGCTAAAAATCAAATTATTGAGCGGATAAAACAGCATACAAATCAAAACCTAGTTAATTCATCCAATTGGTCTGATTTTAAGATGAATCTTTTTTTCATAGAATTAAAATAGCCATGCCTTTAAATATTATAAAAAAATATAACCAGTTACTCGACCTTGTTAGTCTGCACGAACAGAGCAGAACGGCTTCTCTGAAAGGCATATTTAACAGGGATTTTGTGAATAACAGCAACCTAAACTTTCGATGTAGAAAAATAAACCCCACACCACAGGATGGTGTAATTACAATGGATACACTCTTTAGTCACCTAACCACTGTAATTGTGGATAAGAAAACAAGGAGTCGGGAGTTTGACATACACAGGGCAGAACGCCTACATTGGGTTAAATTTCACATAAATGAGAGTTTGCCCGACAAAATTTTAGTATTTTCGGTTGATGAACCAGAAGGCCCAAGAACATATATTTACGATAAAGCGGAAAAATACGTGGTTGTTCTCGAACCTCTTCGGAAAAAGAATGAGTACTATTTGTTAACTGCTTATCATGTAAAAGGGAAGGATGCTCAACGAGGAAAATTCGAGAAAAAATACAAGAGAAAACTCGCTGAGGTACTCTAAAAATGCAGAAAACGCATAACATCTAGGCTATGCGTTTCCCGATTTCCTTCTTCCAATCGGAAAGATGAACTTGTGTCAAAGGTAAAAAAAAAATAATTAATGCAAATTTTATTAACATTTTTTTAAATGTCGAAGCAGCCCGAACAAATACTAGAGGATAACCTTGTAGAACAGCTCCATAAGTTAGGCTATGCCTTTGTTTCCATAAACAACGAAACCGATTTACTTGCCAACCTCAAGGCTCAGCTCGAAAAGCACAATAATACCCAATTTTCGGCCAAGGAATTCGATAGGGTTTTGAATATACTCAGCAAGGGTTCTGTTTTCGAAAAGGCCAAAACGCTCAGGGAGAAACAGCATATCCAAAGGGACAATGGCGATAACCTTTACTTTTCCTTTATTGAGCAGGAGAACTGGTGTCAGAATCAGTTTCAGGTTACAAGGCAAGTTACCGTGGAGGGAGCGTACAAAAACCGATACGATGTTACGCTACTCATCAACGGTTTGCCATTGGTTCAAATTGAGCTAAAACGTAGGGGAATTGAACTAAAGGAAGCTTTCAATCAGATTAATCGTTACCAACGCCACTCTTTTGGAGCATCGGTTGGTTTATTCCAGTATGTGCAGATATTTGTTATCAGCAATGGAGTTAACACCAAGTACTACGCCAACAACAAGTACCAATCGTTTAAGCAAACCTTTTACTGGAGTCAGCAGGATAACCGAACTATCACTCAGCTAGAACAGTTCACGTTCACATTTTTGGACACCTGCCATGTGTCAAAAATGATATGCAAGTATATTGTGCTAAGCGAGGCGCATAAAATACTGATGGTGCTTAGACCATACCAATTCTTTGCAGTTGAAGCATTAATTGAAAGGGTCAAAAACACCAACAAGAATGGGTATATCTGGCACACTACAGGGTCGGGTAAAACTTTGACATCTTTCAAAGCCAGCCAAATCCTAATGAACCTACCACAGGTTAAAAAGGTAGTTTTTGTTGTCGACCGTAAAGATTTGGATTACCAAACCACCAAGGAGTTCAACAGTTTTAGCAAGGGCAGCATTGATGGTACAGATAATACAGGAGCATTGGTAAAGCAATTCTCCGATGATACCAAGCTAATAGTTACCACCATTCAGAAGTTGAATACTGCTATTAGCAAAAAGCAGTACATGAATAGAATGGGAAAACTCAAGGATGAGCGTATCATATTTATTTTTGATGAATGCCATCGCTCACAATTCGGGGAAACACATGTACGCATCAAAACTTTTTTCAACAATATTCAGATGTTTGGCTTTACTGGCACGCCAATTTTTGTTGATAATGCTGTAAAGAACGAACAGGGTAAACGAACCACCTCGGAACTTTTTGGCGAATGCCTCCACAAGTATGTAATAACCGATGCTATTAAGGATGAAAATGTGCTGAAGTTCTCTGTTGAGTATATTGGACGTTATAAACAAAAGGACGATAGCAAAACCAACCTCGACATTGAGGTGGAAGACATCGATACCAAGGAGATAATGGAGTCGCCAGTGCGACTTAACAAAATTGTTGACTATATACTCGACCATCACAACCGCAAGACCTACAATAAGGAGTTTACTGCAATGTTCTGCGTAAGTAGTATCGAAACTCTAATTAAATACTACGACCTATTTCAGGCAAAAAAGGAGGCAGGGCAGCATGATTTAAGAGTTGTAACCATATTCAGCTTTGCGACAAACGAGGAGGATAAGTTCGCTAATGGCTTTATTCCCGAGGAACTCTCGGTTGTGGAAGATGTAAAGGCACTGTACGGAATGCAGGCACAGAGTAGAGAGAAGTTAGACCTGTACATAGAGCATTACAACAAGATGTTCGGAACAAGCTTTTCCACCAAGGATAGCGAATCATTTTACAACTACTATAACGATATATCAAAACGTATAAAGGATAGGGAGCGTGTTGACTTTCAAGATAAAGACCGAGTTGACATTCTGCTAGTGGTAAATATGTTTCTCACTGGTTTTGACGCAAAAAAAGTGAATACACTGTATGTCGACAAGAACCTTAAATATCATGGTCTAATACAGGCATATTCAAGAACTAATAGGATTTTAAACGAGCAAAAATCTCAAGGTAATATTGTTGTATTCCGAAACCTAAAAAATGCTACCGATGATGCAATAACGCTGTTTAGCAATAAGGACGCAAAGGACATTATTATCATGCAACCCTACGAGGAGTATGTGAAAAAGTTCAGCAATGCGTTTATAGAACTTCTTAAAATTGCCCCTACTGTAAACAGTGTAAACGATTTGCCCAGCGAAATAGAGGAGTTGGAGTTCATAAAAGCGTTTAGGGAGTTGATGCGTTTGAAAAATGTACTAACCACTTTTGCCGATTTCAGCTTCGACCACCTCTCCATGAGCGAGCAGCTATTTGAGGATTATAAAAGCAAATACCTCGACCTCTACGATAAGGTAAAATCGAACCATCAGAAGGAAAAAGTATCCATACTGGAGGAAATAGATTTTGAATTGGAACTTATCCATCGTGATGAGATAAATGTTGCTTATATCCTAAAGCTACTAGCCAACCTAAAGGGAAAAGACCAAGACAAAAAGCGGAAGGAAATAATAGATTTATTGTCGGGCGAAGCTCACTTGCGGAGCAAAAGGGAACTTATAGAGAAGTTTATTCAGCAAAACCTACCATACATAGATGATGCAGATGATATTCCCGATGCCTTTGAAAAATACTGGAACGATGAGCAAATAATCGCATTTAAAAAGCTATGCCAAGAGGAGAACCTATCAACCAACAAGGTTGAAAAGATAATTGAGGGTTATCTGTTTGCCGAGCGAGAACCACTCCGAGACGAGGTTTTAGATTTAATTCTAGGAGACAAGCCATCGGTGTTAGAACGGAAAAAAGTGGGAGATAGAATCCTCAGTAAAATTCTAAAGTTTGTCGAAACCTTTATTAACGGAATGGCTGTTTAATTTAAGGCTAAAAACGCACCAATAGTTAACAACACATAGAGCATTAATAATAAAGTAACACTCTCTCCTATAAATCGAGGGAGTGTTTTTATTTTTAGTTGAATTGAAAAAATAAAAATAATAATTTAATCTTCTAGCCTAGGCATTTTAATATATAGCATAAAAGAACTATGCAAACTATTAATATATTCATTAGCAAAGTTAAGATTACCACAGAAAATGCAGCCACCACTAAGCAAATAAAATATTTGATTAGTCTCTGCGTTAATCGAGATTTAGTCTTTCCATTTGGAGACCTACAAAAAGCAAAGGCTCATATCAAAAAGCATGAAGCCAATCGGGCAATTAAAGAACTGTTGGCTGGTAACTCCATTGCTTTTATATATCCAACACCGATAGATTGATATGTTTAGAACAAAAGCCATCTTAATAGCCTATCTTTAATATCTGCAAGGCTTATATATTGTGCGTTTCAGAAAAAACCGCACCACATAAAATAGTATAGGGCAATACTTCTTTCCTAGTTATTTTAAATCTAACCACAGAAATTCCTTATTAATTATTTTTCTCTAAAGTAGATTTTACTTTGCGTAGCAAATAAAATCTACATCCGTCTACCAGCTTGCTGGTAGACCTTTAGAAATTAATTTAAACTTTTCAATTTCTCTATTATATAATAATCAATCCTTATTGGATTATACATTAAAAATAATCCCATTGAATTGAATATTATTATTCCTAGGCAAATGAATGAAGTTCTAATCTCTTTAGAGTTATCAAGTATTAGATTAAATCATTCTTATAGTTTTATTAAATATCTTCTGTATCAAAATCATATTATAGATAATGATATCACTATGAATTCTTTTATCAATATCTCTTCAAAATATTTAAAGGGGAATTTTACGCATAACTATAACAAGATGTTCCTATCATCTCTGACTGATAATAACATTATAATTAAAGAACCCTACTTTAATAGCTCTTACTCTAGTCAATATCGGGGCGTCCCTTTGGAGCATAGTAAGCCTTATGGATACAGATTTTCGGATGAATACTTCGATTTCAGCGAACCTGTAATAGTTGAGTATGGAAGCAAGCGGCCTAACCACCGCAGAAATCAGATTGCTAAGGTAATAAAAGACCTAAATCTATTAGAGCTTGACATTGAGGGAATGATGAAGGCTGTTATGAGTTATAACTTAGATGATTTTCTTCAGGTCAACGATGAGATTCAAGAGGAAGTGGTAGATATCATCGATACATACTGTAAGACAATTGACGGAAACTATGCCTCCTACACTACAAGTATTGACAAGGCTTTAGCTAAGGCAAAAGAGAGGCACTTAGACTTAATTATGTACAAAAACCACTGTTATTTCGATTCTGTGGATAGATTTAAAAAAACGAGGGTGAATAACTTTAGAGCATCACAATTCTATTCAGTATCAACTCTTCAGAGCGAGGATTTTTATGCATCAATTAATGATACCAATTGGAGGTTGGATACTAATTTAACCAATCTAAAATCCGATTTCATAAAAAACGGTTATGTTACATTAAATGGTGAGCCGCTTAAAGATATTGACCTATCCAACTCACAGCCATGTTTGCTTGGAAACTTGTTTGACAGTCTAGATAATATGCTTATAAAATTTCCTAAACTTATAAATGCGTACCAATATCCCCATCTCAATAAGCATGAAGAGGATGTACAGCAATTTATTAAACTATCGGGTGAAGGGAAAATATATGATTACATATGTCAAGAAACTGGATGGAATAGGCCATTTGCCAAGAACATTTTTATTAGGATAATGTTCTCCAAGGCAGGATGGAATTCACCTTATAAAAAGCGGTTAAAGGAACTTTTTCCGAATGTTATCGGTTGGATGGATGAGTTTAAAGAAAAAAATAACAGCCATAATGAACTAGCCATTATGTTGCAGAGGCTGGAGAGTGAGATATTCATCCGAAACATTTATCCACAAATCAGAAGGCAAGGCTATATCATATATACCAAGCATGATTCTATCCTTTGCAAGGAATCAGACAGAGATGCGGTCAAGTTAGAGATGGAAAGAATCATGACAGAGATGGGACTGAAGTTCACTTTAAAATAGAATTTATTAGTATTCTAAAGCATTGGCTAAACCTTGAATATTTTGCATTTTACCAACCAAAAAGCTATCACCTAATAGGTCATCCAAAAGATAAATTTTTTGATTTTTAATCTTAGCCGACTTTATTCTTTTGTTGCTTCTCAAGTACCTCCACAAGGTTGCCCTGTTGTCCTTATTATGATTATCTGGGCTATTTAAAAGGTATAGGATAGTATTAAAGTCAATGTACTTATGACCTTTGTATATTAAAATGTAAATAGGCTGCACTCTTAAATTTTTCTTTTATATATAAAATTATTTTTTCAATAAAATTAGTATCAACTCGTGCATTTTTATGGCTGATTTATTAGTTGGGTCTATACTTAGGCAGGTCTCTACTGAGTCCAAAGAGTATAACAACTTATTTTGCTTGATATGAGTGAGAGCACGTATTAGGTAGGCTTCAATCAGAATGCTATTGCACAACTCATCTCTATTCCTTAGGGCTTGATTCAATGCGTTGTGTACCAATGGATAATATTGGTAGACTGAATAGTATATCCAACTTTGGTAGATAAAGAGCCAACTCCGCTCCTCTATATCCTGCTCTATTTTAAGTTTTGCGTCAATTAGAGCCAAAGCTTTTTCTGGTTCGCTTTCATTGATAAACTTAAATATATCGGTATGCTTGAATATGCGCTGAATTTGAGACATTTTTTTTGCAAAAATCATAATGATTTCGGTACAAAAAAAATTAACCCGTCAATAATAAATAGATTATTTACACTAGAATAGATTAAATCTAAAGCCTCTGCCGTCTTTGGAGAAAATCTAAAAAGCCAAGTTCCCACTTATCGCTAATTGGTATTGATACCTTAAAGTCTTTGTGTTGGTCATCTAGAAATAAATTGTCTAAGAAAACTTTCTGTTTTTCTTTATCAATGGAATCAATGTAATTTACATTAAGATAATAAGAAGCATGTGTTGTATAAAAGTTGTCCAATGGCAAAACATCTTTAAAGTAGCCTATTGGTTTTGGATAGGTAATCATTTCACCGTTTGCAAAAAATATTTTGGTAAAATGACCATCTGCTTCAAGATATACAATTAATTCAGGTTTGAGAGATTTATATCCATCTTCAACCTGAATCATCACCTTATTGACAGCAAAATTTAAAAGTGATTCTCTAAACTCACTGGAATAACTATTAGATTGCTCTAATGCGTTTATGGAAATAACAATATCAATTATCTTTGATTTACCACTAAACAAATTATTTTCTAGGCCAACTTCTTTGTACTTCCCATCAACAATGGCCACAAGAAACGTTTCACTACTATTGGCTGGAGAAAAAAATGAATTGTCGGAATTCACCTCATGGTAAATTGAGAATCCCTTGAAGATTATGCTCTTATTTTCAAGTTTATCTCCTTTTAGAGTTCTAATCGCTTTGGTTAACGCATTATTTAACTCATTTAATGTGGGATTAAACTCTCTTTTTGCATCATTTCGAATATCATCAAAAAAATTTTTCATTTTTTTCAAATTTTTTATTTGGATAATTAGGCACTTATCAGGATACCCATGCACATATCCTAATATCTAGTATATCAATATTTTAGCACTTGTCTCCATCTTTTTTTATCGAAAAATTAGGTATAATTTTGTCAAGTGAAATAACAAAAATTAAAGTTAATAAAAAATTAAAAATACAAACAACTAAATTAATGAATTATGAAATTAATCACTAAAAAAGAAAAATTACTGCTTAAATTAATGAATTATGAAATCAATCCAAGTAGCGATGATAACGAAATTGTTAAAGTAAGGAATTTTATAAAAAATGAACTAAATAAACGATGCATCTCAAATATTGATGAACTAATATCTAATTTAAAGAACGAGATTCACCTTGCTCAAACTCAACAAGAGATAAAGAGAATGGAAGAAATTGAGAATCGAAAAAGAGTTAGGGAGAAAGTATTTGAATTGATTGATATTAATGGGGTGATTTCTTACCCAACAAGAATAGAATCAAAAAGAATAATTAAAAGTGTAGATTTTAAAAAATTAACGAAATATGCACGAGAATACTATCGCTTAAATAAGCAAAGGATTGCTTTTGATAAAATACATTCAAAAAACTATAAAATGGGTGCTCACTACAACTACTACGAGTTAGAGTATGCACAAAATTTTAAAATTCAAGTTGTCAGCGAAAATGATTGGAATATTTATTCGAAAAAAACGAAATATCCTGCCCACCACTATACATTTAAATTAAGTATACCTAAAAACTATAGCCTGACAGTGTTTAACGACAAGTTGGTTTTTTTTAAAGGGGTTGATTTTCAGAAATTGGGTGCCAAAGTTAAATGGGTTGAACAGAGTCGTGGACTAGAACTTCGAATTGTCGATGGTTTTCTCGTAAAAAATGAATTGGTGGTTGAAACAAAATCAGTAAAAAACATTTGGCAGGCTCAAATAAAAGTTGCTAAAAAAAGGGGCGATAAAGCACTTATGCGGTTTGCTAAAATTTCAACAATTATATAATAAATCAATCAAAAACAAGTAATTATGATAGTATCAAGCATGAATTCTGAAGAATTAACTAAAGAAATCTTACAGGACTTTGAGACTGTAAGTAGAAAAGCACAGTATCTGGCACAAAAAATCCGTAGAATTGCCTTGAAATCACAGCAGAAATTCTTCCGTCAGGAATTTGATTACAAATCGACAAAAAATAACGAGTGGCTGATTATTGTTGCTTGCACTAAGAAAGAATCAATATTTACTGCTATTGTTACATACAGAAATACTTTCGGATTCAATGCAATAATGATTAATAGTAATCAAAAGGCACTAATTCACTTTACAGGGCATTTCTTTGATAGATTCAATGAAAGGTATTTAAAATTACCCAATCCATCAAAACGAGAGTTGCTAAAACGATTTATTGCCAAGAATTTTCTAATATCAAATTGTTCAATTCAAAACACGACCAAAGGTCAATACAATGTGCTTGGTGTAGTAAGCGAAGGGATTGGCCTTGGTTACAAAGAAATTCAAAAAGAAAATGAGATATGCCATTACAAAACGTTTATTACCAACGATATGATTCATCATCAACAAAAACCAATATTTGATGAATTGAAAAAATATTATGGTATGCTTCAGACTAAATCTTTTAACCCAATAATATTGGGGAATTGCGCATAATATATCAAAAAATTATAATTGAAATATAATGGAAAAAGCAAAATTTACTAATAACGGAAAACTCACTTACTGTCCTCTATGTGGTAAGTACTTTGAAAGTTCAGAATATTTAAACTCAATCTTTAAGAACGAGAATAGTAGATGGTTCGCCAACATGGTTACTCATTATCGACATAACCATATCACTTCGTGGAATAAGTGTTGGGGGCATAATGGGGGATATTATCGAAGAGGATGGTTCAAGGATTATGGTGTTGAGAAAAGTCTTGTCAATGAGCGTGCCAAAAGACAAATTCTCAGAAAATGTAAAAATTACATTCTGGAAAATAATTTTATAAAAGATGACCTTCTTGCACTGCAAGGCAATACAGAGGAGACTATCAATTTATTTGACAAAGTAATTATTAATTACTAAAAAGATTGATTTTTTTTAATCACACATTATTCAAAAATTTGTAAAAAAATGATGCACCAGATACTTCCCATTCAGCAAGCAGCGCTTATTCTTGGCTATAAGGATAAGCGGTCTGCTGAAGAATGGTGTAGGCTGAATGGAGTTCATGTAAAGTCAGACAAAAAAAGAAAATTTGTTATTCAAAAGGATTTAGAATCAGCGATGGAATTGATTTTCATAGAGAGTC